>NZ_JAPVYS010000002.1:0-266173 GCF_041431945.1 Streptococcus sp. 27098_8_66
TTTGTCCCAGCCTCTTTTTGTTTGAAAACCGATGCGATTGTTTTTGTTTTTCAAAGGGAAACATAAAAAAACCGAACCACTACAGTTCGGTTTTTTATCGATTTCTATTAAAGTGATGTAAGGAAAGTCAATCCCCCTAGGATGACACCTGCTGAATTTGGAATGATCAAAATCCAGTCTTTTTTAGGTTCCTTTGTCCAACCATAAATGACCCAGATCAAGCAAGAAATAGCAGCTGACAAGGGTTGGAAAGGTTGGGCCTTATTTCCCTGTAAATTAGCAATAATTTGTGGGATGTAGGCAATGAAAACGATAATCCCAATAAAGGCACCGATCGAGCCAACGATTTGGTTGATTTTTTGTTTATTCATAAAATTTTACCTCTGTGTATCAAAATAGCATAAGTAGGAAGAAAATGCAATTAATTTGCATGCTATGCAAGATGAAAATGATTACATTCGCACAAAATTAGACAATGTGTCAAAAAAATAGCAACTAGAGAGAAGACTCTCTCGAAAAGAAATCCATCTTCCTGCAAAATCACAAGATTGTGACACTTTACAGTTCGGTAACAATTGAAAAAAAGACTTGAATTTGTAAAGGACAAAAGGTAGAATAGTGCATACTTTAAAAAAAGAAAAGGAAATGGTAGTTTCAAAATGAATGAAAAACAAATGAAAATTCTTGGTTGGGTTGCGACCTTTATGTCTGTTATGATGTATGTGTCTTACTTCCCACAAATCATGGATAACCTCGCAGGTCACAAAGGGAACTTTGTTCAACCCCTTGTCGCAGCCATCAACTGTAGCCTTTGGGTTTACTACGGACTCTTCAAAAAAGAACGCGATATTCCACTTGCTGCAGCCAATGCACCAGGGATCATCTTTGGTTTGATCACAGCCATCACAGCCTTGTAATCAATGAAAGAGAGAGTAGGACAGAAATCGGTAATTCGTTAGAATTCGATTTCGTCGTCCCACCTCTGCACAGTTGAGTAGGGCTATAAAAGCTGATGAAATCAGCGTAGTAGAGCCCGCTCAACCACTGCGTCTTGCTCTACAATTCAAAAACAATTAAGAGGCCAGGACTTTTGTCCCAGCCTTTTTTTGATGGAATGAATCATTTCCATGGTATAATGGGAGGACTATTCATAGAGAAGATCAAAAGGAGACAAAAGTGGAGCAAAAACATCACTGTCAAGTCCTATGGGCGAAAAATAAATACCTGGTGCTCAGTCATTCCAGTAATATCTACAAGGAAATCCGGGAATACCTCAAGCGAGACCAGGTGGAGGTCAGCCACGTCGAGGACCTGATCCAGCAAGCGCTGGCCTTGCCAGAAAATCGTGGCCAGGTCTCCAATGCCTTTCAGCATATCTGGGGCTATTTCAAAAAGCAGGCGACTGCAGAGGAAAAGGCGGACTTTATGCTGCTACTTGAGAAATACCAGCATGGCCAAGCCCAGCAAGAAGATCTGATCAAGGGAATCCAGACTCTCCTTGAGCGCTACCCGAATCGCTACTTACAAGATTCAACGCTACTAGGAGGTCAATAGATGAGACTCTGGCACCAAGACTTGATTCCCAAACTCCCTCGTCCCCAGCTCCTGGGTCAACACCGGGAATGCTGCGCCCTTCGAGGCAATGGCTGGGGCAAGAAGCACGCGACGGTCAACTATGTCTTTGACTACTCGCCCTATCGCCTCTATGCCTATCACCGTCTGATCATGGAGGAGATGACCGCTCGTGGCTATAAGGTCAGCCCAGAGTGGTGGGAGTCGACCTACAGAGGAAAGACCTGCCCAGCCTACCCAGAACTGGAAGAGGAAGCCTTGAGCCTCCCCATCTATCCCGAGCACCAGGACACTTACCTTCAAGAATGCTTAGACAATCTAGCAGAAAAGGGGATTCATTTAGACTAAGAAAAAACGAACCAGACCAGGTTCGTTTTTTTGCGCCAAATCCCAACAAAATGCTTTGAAAGCGTTAATTTCTTTCCCAAACATGCTATAATAATAGGAGATTATGTACAGGAAAAGGATAGAGGGATGAAGGCAGTAGCAACTCCAGAACTTGAGATTGAAAGACAGTTGATCCAGCAGTTGACCTCAGGAGAGAGTCAGTGGACCTATCGCCAGGATCTCAAGAATGAAGACCAGTTGTGGGAAAATTTTTTTGACAAGCTGGCGCAAAACAATGTCGCTGTGCTGGCGGACCATCCCTTGACTGATCAGGAAAAGCGCCAGATCAAGAACCAGCTCAACTTTGTCAGCTATTATGAAGCAGCCAAGTGGCTTGCTGGTGAAAATGGCATCGCCAAGGTTGAAGTCCAGCGAGAAGATGCCAGTCTAGGCACCATCCGTCTGGCAGTCATCTGGCGGGACAATATCGCTGCTGGGAAGTCAAGCTATGAAGTGGTCAATCAAGTCGAACGCGACAAGGCTTATCCGCTAGACCAGGATCGACGGCTTGATACGACCCTTCTGATCAATGGCCTGCCCCTCATCCATATCGAACTCAAGAGTCCACGAGTGGCCTTTCTAGATGCCTTTCACCAAATCAAAAAGTATGACCGTGAAGGCAAGTTCCGGGGCATTTACTCGAGCTTACAGATGTTTGTCGTGACCAATAAAGTCGACACACGCTATATCGCTGCAGCGCGTGAAAGCAAGCTGAACAAGCAGTTTCTGACCAAGTGGGTGGACAAGGATAACCAGCCCATGATCGATCTCAACAGCTTTGCCCATGAGGTTCTTTCGATCCCACGGGCCCACCAGATGGTCATGCAGTACTCGGTCATCGACGACAGTAAGAAAGCCCTCATCCTCCTGCGTCCCTACCAGATCCATGCCATCGAGGCTGTGCAGGAAGCCTCTCGTCGCCAAGAGTCGGGCTATATCTGGCATACGACCGGATCAGGTAAGACCCTGACCTCTTACAAGGTAGCGCGCAATCTCTTGCAGATCCCAGCGATCCAAAAGACCATCTTTGTCGTCGACCGCAGAGATCTGGACCAGCAGACGACTTCAACCTTCCTCTCTTATGCGGCCAATGATGTCATCGACATCGACGAGACGGACAATACCCATGAGCTGGTCAAACGCATAGGGGGAAATGATAAGCGCGTGGTGGTCACGACCATTCAGAAAATCACGACCATGATGCGTAAGTTCGAAGAAGGGAAGTACCAGCGGGATGCTGGGAAGATCAAGGACCTGCGCGTGGCCTTTGTCGTTGATGAGTGCCACCGAGCGGTCACCCCACAGACGCAAAAGGAGATCAAGGCTTACTTCAAGAACTCTCTCTGGTACGGCTTTACGGGAACTCCGATCTTTAAGGAAAACAAACGCAAACAATTGGGAGACCTGGCTCAGACTACCCACCAACAGTATGGCGATCGCCTGCATGAATACACGGTCAAGGAAGCCATCCATGATGGAGCAGTTCTAGGCTTTAAGGTCGACTACCGCAATACCATCATCTCAGATCTGCTAGAAGAAGAGATCCCAGACCAGGCCTATGAGGACAAGGAGCACATGCTAGAAGTCCTGGATGCCATCCTCAATAAGAGCCAGCAACAGCTCAATATCCCTAAAGGGGTAGGAAAGAGCTATGAGGCGATCTTGACGGTCAAGTCTATCCCACGAGCACAGGCCTATTATAATCTGCTCAAGAGCATTCTCGCTGGCAAGGAGCGGGTCAAGGTCTCCGAGCGGGTCAAACGTCATTTACCAGATTTTCCAAGGTTTACTATCACCTACTCGGTGTCTGAAAATGAGGAAGAGTCCATCGGCTACCAAGACCACATGAAGCAGGTCATGGAGGACTATAACCAAGAGTTTGGTACGCATTTTAGCCTAGCGGATCTGCGGGGCTTTAATACTGATGTCAATAATCGCCTTGCCAGAAAGCAGGACAAGTACCTCTACCGCAATGAGCAGTTGGACCTGGTCATCGTGGTCGACCGTCTCTTGACGGGCTTTGATGCACCTTGTCTATCTACCCTCTTTATCGATCGCAAACCCATGCGCCCACAGGACTTGATCCAGGCCTTTAGCCGGACCAATCGGATCTTTGATGACAAGAAACACTTCGGACATATCATCACCTTCCAGCGCCCTCAAGCCTTTAAGGAAGCCGTCGACAATGCCCTCAAGCTCTACTCCAATGGAGGAGAAAATGAGGTCTTAGCACCAAGCTGGGAAGAAGAGAAGCGCAACTTCTTAAAAGCCTGGGCAGAGTTTAAAGGCCAAGTTACAGACTTCGAAGAAGAGGGAGTCGCCCTCGAGCAGGCCCCAACGGCCCAGCTCCGCAAGGTCGCCAAAGCCTATCAGGTCTTTGACAAGTACCAAGCCTCGATCCGCGTCTATTCAGAGTATGATAAGGAAGAAATCTACCGGGAAACAGGCCTCAGTGACAGCCAGCTCGAAGCCTATCTGGGCCTCTATCAAAATATCCTGGCGGAGATCAAGAGCAGGGATCCAGAAGTGGACAGCCAAGATGAGCTGGATATCCACTATGAGCTGGAGTCAGTCCAAGTCGATGAGATCAACTATGCCTATATCCTGATACTGATCCAGAGTATGATCCAGCAGGAGGAAAATGACGAGCAGACCCTCAGTGACAAGGATATCGCAACCGTGGATAGCTATATCGAGAGCCTGAACCGGACCAATCCAAGCCTAGCGGAGATCATCCAAAACCTCTGGACCCAAGTCCAAGAAGAGCCCGAACGCTACCGAGGACAATCCATTACCGGAGTCTTGGACCAGATGATCGAATCGGTCATCGATAGTCATATTACCAGCTTTGCCAAACACTGGTATATCGGAGCCGACGAACTCCGCTACTATATCCAACACTACCGCAAAGGCGCCAAAAAACAAGCCGGCGAAAGCCAGCTGACCAAGAGCCAACGCTACAAAGACTACAAGGCAGAAGTGGCAGATGCCCTCAACCCACTCAGCTATAAAAAACAAATCAAAGAAGCCTATACCCAATTGATCGAAGAGGTGATTGAACCACTGAGAGTGGGGAGGTAAGGGAGATAATTCGTAAATTAAGATATAGGGAAGGAGTCAATAATGCCTGAAGAGAATAACTCAACCGATATTTCATTTCAAAGTCTAACCGCAAAAACTGATATAAATATCAATAATGTAACTAAGGGAGCTTTAAATTTTGCATTAAATCCTAAATCAGATATAACAAATGTTGCAATAACTGGAAATTATGGGGCTGGAAAAAGTAGTGTTATCGAAAGTTATGAGTTAATTTGTGAAAACAAAAAATTCATTCATATTTCATTAGGACAATATGATGAAACAATAAGTAGTGGGAAAAACGGACTTAATAATCATCAAATAAATACTATTGAAGGAAAAATAATCAATCAATTACTTCATCAAATTAATCCTAATAAAATAAGAAAATCTATTTTTAAAACTCTTGATGCGGAATCTCAGATCAAGCCTTGGCCCAATACATTTTTTTTAGGGACATTAATTATTTTATTAATGTATTTTTTCAATCTAAATTCATGGACTGAGCTTGTAAAAAATATAAGTTGGATAAATTGGACAGTAAGCATTTATGCTAAACTATTGGCAATTTTTATATTATTTTCTTTGATCATTTACTCAATTTTTTATCTACTTAAAATACAAAAAGAAATAGGTATTATTCGGAGACTAACATTTCGATTAGAAAAAATTGATACTGATATAGAAATATTTTCAAATGAAGATCCCAAGGTATCCTATTTTGATAGATATCTTGATGATGTTCTATATTTGTTTAAAAATTCAGAAGCTGATGTAATAATATTTGAAGACATTGAGCGATTTAATGATTCTAGAATTTTTGAAAAATTAAAAGAGTTAAATGTTATTATAAATAGAAAACGGAAAATTTGCGATGATACTAAATTATTATTTCTATATTTGGTAAAAGATGACTTATTTGAGTCTCAAGAACGGACAAAGTTTTTTGATTATATTATACCTATTATTCCGGTTGTGACTGCTTCAAACTCTTACGATCAATTATCTAAACTCCTTCATGATATGAATCTTCATAATGATTTAGGAGACGATTTTTTATTTAACATTTCTTTGTACCTTGATGATATGCGTTTGATTAATAATATTTGTAATGAATATTTGATGTATAAAGAAACGTTAAATATTCTAACATTAAATTGTGAAAAGCTATTTTCTATGGTTGTTTACAAAAATATATTCCCAAAAGATTTTTCTAGGTTACAAAGAAATAGAGGTTTTTTGTATGAGTTGCTTAATTCTAAAGAAAGACAATTAAAAAATCAAAGAGAAATATTATATAGGGAAATTCAAGTTCTAGAAAAACAATTAAATAGTGTAAGATCAGAACATTTGAGCAATGAAGTTGAGTTATATGGGACTATTTATAGAATTCCATCAGGTAAGTCACTAGTTAGCGTGAATGGGAAACTACAATCTGATTTTACTTCTTACTCTTCTTTTATTAAAGAATTAATAAAAGAAGATAGTGAAATTTTGTCTTACTCTAATTTTTCTGACTTTGAATATAAGCAACATCATACTAGAGAAACTAAGAGATCAGTTTTTCCTGACTATGATAGCTTTGAATTTCAGGAACGAATGAGGGGGATAAAAAGTAAGAATGAAGAAAACTCATTACTAGAAAAGAAAGATAGATTAATTGATGAATTTGAACTATTAGAGGGCTATAGATTGTCTGATATTTATCAATCTGCGGATCAGATAGATTCTTTTGAAAGTACATTTATAGAAGAGATTAAGCAGAATCCTCAATATTCTGTAATCAATTTTTTAATAAGAAATTCTTATATTGATGAGACTTATCAAGATTATTTAAATCATTTCTACGAAAATACAATTTCTAAAGATGAAAAAGAATATATTATAAATATTTTATCCGGACGAGAAAATAATCCCGAAATTTTACTGACTCATATAAATGAGATTATTAATCGATTAGACATAAAAAATTATAAATTCCATTATGTTCTAAATTATTCTTTATTTAAGTATTTATTATTATCAATAAATGATAGTAATAATTATGAGAGATTAAAATATATATTTAATCAAAATAATATTCTAATTTTCTTGATTAATTTTTTTGGATTTGCAATTCATGAAAAAAATATTGAAGAAATTGACATATATGAGTATGAAAAGATTATGGAGGCTTTTTTTGATCATTGGCTGAAGTTTAATTCTAAATTATTTAATGAATATTTTAGTAATGAGAATAATGATGATTCTATTAATCAACAAAGAAGAGATATGTTTTTATTGTTTCTCAACTTATCTGATATAAATTCTTTATCAGAAAATACAAAAAATATAATAAACAATTTTGCTGATACCAACTTTGATATTTTTACTGGTACATATAATAAGCAACATCCAGATCGATTAAAAAATAATTTAAAAAAATTAAAAATTCAATTCACAAACTTTTCAACACATGGAAATAAAGAGGATAGAAGTCAAGAGCAAGAAGTTGTTTCGTTTATTGATTTTATTTTTGAAAATAACTTATATATTATAAATGAAAATAATTTACGATTCTTTATGTACTGGTACATAAAGAATACAGATGATGATTTTAAACATAAAAATTTTGAAATTATCAATCGAGAAATCCAACTTAAGCCTTTGCTTAAATATATATCTTCAACAGATGTTCTATTGAAATACATTTCAGTTTATCTTACATTTTCAACTGATGAGATATGTGATGATTCTCAATATATTGAGTACTTGTTAAATAATAACGATCTTTTTGAGCATATAAATTTGGATGAATCAGAAGGTGAGAAAAATTACGAAAGTAAGAATATCATTGAAGAGATTATTTATAGAATTCCTGAACTATCTATTGTTTATACAAATAGTAAGTTTAAAAGATTATCAGATGATAATGAGAAAAAATTGGTGAAGTTACTTGTCGAAAACTATAAGTCAGCAGTAAATTCACAAATTATAGTAAAATATTTTTCAATTTATGAGGAAATTAATCAGTTCGTTATAAATTTAATTAATAAAGATTTGACTTTAAAATTTGATTCGAATGATTTTGATTTACTTCCTGAAAATCGTATAGAGAATTTTATGGATGAGATTGTGACTTCAGATCAGTTAGAATTAATTATTTATAAAAATATTCTCCAGGATATTGGATGGCGTTACTCTAGCTTTATTTTAGAAGGTATTTCAGATGAAAGATTTAAGTTTCTTATAGATATAGGAATGATAAAATTCAATGTTGAAAATCTTGAATTTATTGAGGAAGTTTATCCTAATTTTAAAAATGAATTTATTATAAAGAATATTGATGATTATCTCAATGTTGTAGAAGAAAGATATGATACAAATGAGCTAATCTCTTTACTTCAAATGGATAGGCTTAATGATTCTTACAAGATGAAATTAATTGATAATTTAGAAGTTGTAAGTTTAAAAAATGGAAATCTTTCAGAGGAATTAATTAATTATATTTTAGATTATAAATTTGATATAAATGACTTGGATCTTATGGTAAACCCCGATTACTTTGATAAATCTGGTAAGAGTATTCAGGAGAAAATATATAAATTAGTTATCTCTAATATAGATAATTTGATTACTTTAAATAAAATCAATATTAGTATCAATTTATGTTATCAAGTTCTGAAAGACGATGATGTCAAACTATCAACAAAAATTTCATTTTTGAAATACTTATTAAAAACTCCTACTATGGAGGAATATAAGATGGAATTATTAAGTAAAAATATCGATCTCTTGGAACTTCCATATATTATGAGTATTTTTAGTGAAGAGCTTTACTTTGAATGGGAGTCAACTTTCGACACGTTAAATGATAATAGTAAAGGAAATAAATTTGCACTTGTAGAAAATAGTACTTTTAATAGAATAATGACGAATTACCTTCAAAATAGACATTTGATTAGCAGCCACTCAGTTCAGCTGGAAGGAATAAGATTAAATGGTTTTAAAGGAAAACAAATAGAATATTGAAAGTTATGAGAGATTAAAATGTTAAAAAAATGTATTCCAAAAATTAGTACTAATAGATTAGACAAAGAATGGAAATCCTATAAATTAAGAGAATATTCCAATTATCGAAGAGGTTCATTTCCACAACCATATGGAAATAAGGAATGGTATGGTGGGGAAAATGAAATGCCATTTGTTCAAGTAGTGGATGTTCTGGATAATCTACAATTAGCAGCTGATACAAAACAGAAAATCAGTGCTTTAGCTCAACCATTTAGTGTATTTGTTCCATCTGATTCAGTAATTGTAACTTTACAGGGAAGTATTGGAAGAGTCGCAGTTACTCAATATGATGCCTATGTAGATAGAACAATTTTAGTTTTCGAAAATTATATTTTGAAAACTAATAAAGATTTCTGGGCGTATGTCATACAAAATAAATTTGAAATTGAGAGACAAAAGGCTCCGGGAGGGACTATAAAAACGATAACAAAAGAATCATTATCTGATTTTAAGGTATCAATTCCAGATTATATGGAACAATCCGCCATTGGCACTCTCTTCCGTACCCTAGACGACCTCCTGGCTAGCTACAAGGACAATCTTGCTAACTATCAATCTCTCAAGGCGACCATGCTCTCTAAGATGTTTCCCAAAGATGGACAGACTATTCCTGAGATTCGTTTGGACCGATTCGAAGGAGAGTGGGAAGAAAAGTGTATAGGGGAGTTAGCTGATATTGTACGAGGTGCTTCTCCTAGACCAATACAAGATCCAAAATGGTTTGATTCAAATTCAGAAATTGGTTGGTTACGTATCTCTGATGTTACAAGTCAGAATGGTAGAATTCATAGTTTAGAACAAAAAATATCAAAATTAGGTCAAGAAAAAACAAGAGTTCTAACGGAACCTCATTTATTACTTAGTATTGCTGCCACTGTTGGAAAACCTGTTGTCAACTACGTTAAAACTGGTGTACATGATGGTTTTTTAATTTTTATGAGACCAAAATTTGATAGAGAATTTATGTTTCAATGGCTAGAAATGTTTAGAGAAAAATGGAATCGATACGGTCAACCAGGAAGTCAAGTAAATCTCAATAGTGATATTGTAAAAAATCAAAAGATATTAATCCCTTGTATGGAAGAACAACAAGCCATCGGCTCCTATTTCTCTAACCTAGATAACATCATCAACTCTCACCAAGAAAAAATTTCGCAGCTAGAAACACTCAAAAAGAAACTCTTGCAGGATATGTTTATATAAAAGGAGTATAGAAAAATGTCAAAAGTAAAATCAGAAACTCTAAAAAAAGAAGAAAAACCTGTAGTAGCTATCTGCTATGATTTTGATAAAACGCTGTCTCCTGATGATATGCAAGCTCAAGGATTTATACAGAGGCTTGGCTATGAAATCAGTGAATTTTGGAAGAAATCCAATGGTTTTGCCAAGGCCAATAATATGGACAAGAACCTTGCCTATATGTTTACGATGAAAACAGAATCTGCAGGAAAAGTCCTATTTACAAAGACAGAGTTAGCCAAGTTTGGTTCAGAGGTAGAACTATTTCCAGGAGTCGAAGACTGGTTTGAACGCATTCAAAAATATGGTGAAGAAAACGGAGTTATTGTTGAGCATTATATCATTTCATCTGGTTTGAAAGAAATGATAGAGGGGACTTCAATAGCTAAAAATGGAGCTTTTAAGAAAATTTATGCGACTTCTTTTTATTGTGATGAAAGTGGGGTTGCGGTCTGGCCAGCTCAAGTAGTGAATTACACCAATAAGACTCAATTTCTTTTTAGAATTACCAAAGGTATTTTAGATGTAAATGACGATGCAGTGAATGATTTTTTTGCTGAAAGTGATTTACGAGTTCCTTTTAGAAATATGGTTTATTTAGGGGATAGTGATACTGATATACCCTGTATGAAGCTAGTCAAAACAAGAGGTGGCTACTCTATCGGTGTATTCAATCCAAAAACGAATGACAGAAAAAAAGTCCACAAAATGACTCGAGATAACCGTATTGATTATTTTGTTCCAGCTGACTACTCAGAAAATACAGAACTTGATAATCTAATCAAAACGATTATTAAAAAGACGGCTTATAATGAACTGTTAGAAAACAAGAAAAATGCTGATAAGGTTGAAGCAGGCACAAGAAAGCTTAAAAGAAAGAAAAAATAGAATTAAATTTCATTTTTAAATTTTTAAGTTATAAAAGAAACTCTTGCAAGATATGTTTATCTAACCTTCAAAAATTCCCCCTATCAGCAACCATAAGCACATCATTTTTCGAATAGTATAAGTGGGCCCCTTTGATTCGTTTAAAGGGTGCTCCTTAGTGTTTAATAACTTAAAAGTATTTACTTTTAATAACTTTAGAGTTATAATAAATTCGAAAAGGGGTTGCTTTGTGCACGCTATTTATTTTTATAAGGACAAACAAGGGAATCAACCGGTCCTGGACTACATGAGGGAGTTAGCTCGTCGCGATAACAAGGATAGCCGGATCAAACTTAACAAGCTCAACGACTACATCGAGCTTTTGAGCCAGCATGGAACACGTGCTGGCCAACCCTACATCAAGCATCTGGATGCGGAGATCTGGGAGTTGAGACCCTTGCGGGATCGGATTTTATTCGTGGCTTGGCTGGATGGGAGCTTTGTCTTACTGCATCATTTTGTCAAAAAGACGCAAAAGACACCCAGACGAGAGATCGAGAAAGCCAAGCGGGAGTTGCAAGATTTGAAGGAAAGAGGGCTAAGAGATGAAGAATAGTGCCATCGGCAGTAATTGGAAAGATGTGAGAGCAGAGCTCTTCACCAAGGAAGAAATCCTAGAAAGTGACCTGCGGGTCGCGATTATGACAGAGCTGATCGAAGCTCGGCATGAAAAGGGCATTAGCCAAAAGAAACTAGAAGAACTCAGTGGGGTCAGTCAACCGGTCATCGCTCGGATGGAGACAGGAAAGACCAGTCCTCAATTGGACACAGTCTTGAAAGTCTTAGCCAGTTTGGGCAAGACCCTCGCCGTCGTCCCACTGGAACAAGAAAAGGTCTAAAAGAAATCAGAAAGAATTACTATGGAAACAACACAAACCTCCCAGTCGCTCTACCAAGCCCTGTGGAACTCAGCGGATGTGCTCCGCTCTAAGATGGATGCCAATGACTACAAGTCTTACCTTTTGGGGATGATCTTTTACAAGTACCTCTCAGATAAGTTGCTCTTCTTCGTGGCGGAGACCATGGAGGAGGAGACAGAGAGCTTAGATGAAGCCTTGGCGCTTTACCGGTCCTACTATGAGGATCCAGACTCTCAAGAGGACTTGATCTCCGTCATCACTGATGAGCTCAACTATGTTATCAAGCCCGACTTGACCTTTACGGCCTTGGTAGACCGGGTCAATGAAGGGACTTTCCAGCTAGAAGATCTAGCTCAGGGCTTCCGAGACATCGAGCAAAGTGACGATCTCTATGAGAATCTCTTTGAGGACATTGATCTCTACTCCAAAAAGCTAGGGGCGACACCTCAGAAGCAAAACCAGCTAGTGGCTGCTGTTATGAAAGAGCTGGCAGTGCTGGATGTGGCAGGTCATGCAGGAGACATGCTTGGGGATGCTTACGAGTACTTGATTGGTCAGTTTGCGACCGACTCGGGTAAGAAAGCAGGAGAGTTCTATACGCCCCAGCCTGTAGCCAAGCTCATGACCCAGATTGCCTTTTTAGGGCGTGAAGACGTGCAAGGCTTTACTATCTACGATGCCACCATGGGATCGGGCTCACTCTTGCTCAATGCCAAAAAGTTTTCTCACCAGCCTCAAACGGTCCAGTATTTTGGTCAGGAGCTCAATACCTCTACCTATAACCTGGCTCGGATGAACATGATCCTACACGGGGTTCCGGTGGAAAACCAGTTCTTGCACAATGCCGATACGCTGGACGAAGACTGGCCGACCCAAGAGCCGACCAACTTTGATGGGGTTCTTATGAACCCTCCTTACTCAGCTAAGTGGTCCGCAAGCTCCGGCTTTCTCCAGGATCCACGCTTCTCCCCATTTGGTAAGCTGGCGCCTCAGTCCAAGGCAGACTTCGCCTTTCTCTTGCACGGTTATTACCACTTGAAACAAGACAATGGTGTTATGGCCATCGTCCTCCCTCACGGAGTTCTTTTCCGTGGTAATGCGGAAGGAACCATTCGCAAGGCCTTGCTGGAAGAAGGGGCCATTGATACGGTGATCGGTCTTCCTGCCAATATCTTCTTCAATACCAGTATTCCAACGACGGTCATCATTCTCAAGAAGAACCGGACCAATCGGGACGTCTACTTTATCGATGCCTCTAAGGAATTTGACAAGGGCAAGAACCAGAATATCATGACGGATGCTCATATCGAGAAGATCCTCAAGGCCTATAAGAGCAGAGAGGATATGGATAAGTTTGCTCATCTGGCTAGCTTTGAGGAGATCGTCGAGAATGACTACAATCTCAATATCCCACGCTATGTGGATACCTTTGAGGAAGAAGAAGTGGAGCCACTGACAGAGATCGTGGCCAAGATCAATCAGACCAACGCCACCATTGAGACCCAGACAGCTTCTCTTCTAGACATGCTCAGCCAGCTTCATGGAACAACACCAGAAGCTGATGCCGAACTCAAGAAATTTGTCCAAGAGTTTAAGGGTTAGGGTGTGAGGAGATGGTAGTAGGTAAAGGATATTCTTTTCGCTATTTCCCAAATTTTTTTCGAATAATAGAAGTGAGAGTGGGACAGAAATCGGTAATTCGTTAGAATTCGATTTCGTCGTCCCACCTCCGCACAGTTGAGTAGGGCTGTAAAGGCTGATGAAATCAGCGTAGTAGAGCCCACTCAACCACTGCGTCTTGCTCGACAATCCAAAAATAATTGAGAGGCTAGGACTTTTGTCCCAGCCTCATTTTTTATCGAAAAGGAGCAGGGATGCAAAAGAGACACGCGCATGTATCGCCGACCTTGGACATCATGGCCAAGAAGATTTTTAGTTTACCAGAGGTGACGGCAGCATTTATTCGAGATATTTTAGAGCTGGATGTGGCGGACGCTCAGATTGTGGAGGGAAGCCAGCCCCACAGCATGGCCTATGAGGAGGATGACTTGTTCTCCACTGCGGTGGATGTGAGAGCCAAGCTCCATGATGGAACCGAGGTGATCATCGAGATCCAGATTCGCAAGCAGCAGTATTTCTTGAATCGGTTCCATTACTATTTGGCCAATCAGCTGGTGGAGAATGTGCAAAAACTGCGCCAGCAAGGACAGACACATAGGATGTACGAGCAGATGGAGCCCGTCTATGGGATTGCGATTTTGGAGAAGTCGCTCTTACTAGACGAAGAGGCCGCCATCAACAAGTACTGGCTGACCAATAGCCGGTCTGGCAAGCAACTTAAGGCCTATTATAAAAATGGTAAGCACCAAAATCTTCTGCAGGTTGCCTTTTTAGAGCTAGACAAGTATAATAAAGATGAGAACCTGACAGATGCAGGCAGACAGTGGTTGGAGTTTTTTGGGAATCTTCCCTTTACAAAAGCTCCCAGTCAGGCTGTTGCCCACGCAGATTCATTATTAGATTCATCTAGCTGGACCAAGGAGGAGAAGACCATGATAGACGAGCGGATTCGCATTCAAGAAAATTATGATATGACCATGGAGACGGCGATTGACGAAGCGCGAGAAGAAGGTTTAGTACAAGGGCTGGAACAAGGCTTAGAACAAGGGTTGGAACAAGGACGTAAACAGTTGGTATGTGAAATGATTTCACGAGGGATGACGGCTGAACTTATCTCGGAGATGACGGGTTTGTCCATTGAAGAAATTGAGACTCTTCTTTCCTGAGTCGTTAACGGAGGCATCGCCTCTTTTCTTTTTTGAAAAAAATTGAAAATTTTCCAATTTTTTCAATCCGCCTTTCTAGAATTGTGGTAGAATAGAGTCAACAAAGAGCTATCCTCACCAACAGTGTGATCGATACTAGAAAAGAGGATTCTGATGACAAGAAAAATTGGTATTATTGGTTTGGGGCATGTGGGTGCGACCTTGGCCCACAGCATGATTTTGAAACACACCTGTGATCACTTGGTCTTGATTGATACCAATGAGAAAAAGGTCAAGGCGGATGCCTTGGATTTCTGTGATACAGTTGCCAATACGGGGTATCCGGTTCATATCACGGTCAATGACTACGCGGCTTTAAAAGATGCGGATGTCGTGGTGTCGACTCTTGGAAATATCGAGTTGCAGGCTAATAACACTGATGACCGTTTTGCAGAGCTTCCTTTTACTAGCAAGCAAGTGGTGCAAGTAGCGCGTGATTTGAAGGCTTCTGGCTTTAGTGGGGTCTTATTGGTAGTGACCAATCCGGTCGATGCAGTCACTCAACTCTATCAACAATATACCGGCCTTCCAAAAGAGCAGGTGATTGGGACAGGAACCTTGCTGGATACAGCTCGGATGAAGCGCGCAGTCGCCGATCGTTTGCAGGTTTCTCCTGCTAGTGTATCAGGCTATAACCTTGGTGAGCATGGAAATTCTCAATTTGTTGCTTGGAGTCAGGTCCGTGTCAAAGGACACGCTATTACCGATCTCTTCTCTCAAGAAGAGCTGGACACCATCAACTACGAGTCCTTGCGTGGTGGTCATACTGTCTTTTTTGGCAAATTCTATACCAATTTTGGAATTGCTGCAGCAGCCCAACGCTTGGCAGAAGCTGTGATCAATGATAGCCACGAGGAAATGCCAGTGTCTAACTATCGTCCAGAATATGGAACTTATCTTGGCTACCCAGCGATCGTGGGTCGAAAAGGAATTCTTGAACGATTGGATTTGCATTTGACAGAAGAAGAAAAAGAAAAATTACTCCATTCAGCCGAAACCATCAAGGAAAACACACGAAAAGGGCTGGAGCATGCATAAAAGAGAGGAGGCTGGGACAAAAGTCCTAGCCTTTTAATTGTCTTAGCCCTTGCTTAGTGAATTTAATAAAGCTTAGTAAATTCCAAGTTGTAATTCTTGACATTACATCTAGGGCATGTATAATAGTTAATATAACAAATATTCTTACAACAGAAAGAGAAAGCAACTATGAGAAACATTTTATTTATCGTCGGATCCCTTCGTCAAGGATCTTTCAACCATCAAATGGCCCAGAAAGCAGAAAGCCTTCTTGAAGGAAAAGCAACGGTGACTTACTTGGACTACAAGGGCATCCCAATGATGAACCAAGATTTGGAAACGCCAACCTTGCCAGCTGTGCAAGCAGCGCGTGATGCAGTCCTTGCTGCGGATGCCATCTGGATCTTCTCACCAGTCTACAACTTTGCCATTCCAGGTGTAGTGAAAAACCTGATCGACTGGCTTAGTCGTGCCCTTGACCTGTCAGAAACGCGTGGTCCATCTGCCCTTCAAGACAAGATCGTAACGGTTTCTTCAGTAGCCAATGCCGGACACGAACCAATGTTTGCGGCTTACCAAGCGCTCTTGCCTTTCGTTCGGACTCAAGTGGTTGGAGAGTTTACTGGAACAACCGTTAACCCAGAAGCTTGGGAAACAGGTGAATTAGTCTTGACAGATGAAGCGGTCGCAGGACTGGAAAAACAAGCACAAGCCTTATTAGAAGCATAAGAAAAAGCTGAGACAGAAGTCTCAGCTTTTTAGATACTAAAGAGTTGTCCGAAGAAGTAAGTCACACCCATGGTGAGAAGGCCAATGATGAGGTTACGAAGCATGGCTGGCTTGGTTGGTGCTTTTCCCAGTTTTGCACTGGTATAGCCAGTGAAGATCAAGGATAGTCCAACAACGAAGACCGTCACCGGAATGCGATAGGCAGCTGGAAAGAGAATGATAGAGAGCATTGGAGGAAGGGAACCAACCGAAAAAGCAAGGAAGCTAGATGCAGCAGCATGCCAAGGATTGGTAAACTCCTCGTATTCGATACCATATTTCTCTTCGACCAGGGCCTTGAGTGGGTGTTTCAGAAAAGCACGTTCTGTCAAAATCTTTGCGGAAGTTTCGCATTCTCCATTTTGAAGATAAGCGTGGTAGAGAGATTCTCTGGCTAACTTTGGATCGCGATCCAACAAGGCTTGTTCGCGGTTCACAGCGGCTTCTTCCGTGTCTTTTTGTGTGGAAACAGAGACATACTCACCGCCCGCCATCGAAAAAGCACCTGCCAGAATCGCTGATAAGCCAGATAGGAAAATGATCCAGATGTTTGGTGTGGCACTAGCTACCCCGATCACCACCCCAGCAATAGAAATGATTCCATCATTGGCCCCGAGAACAGCAGCTCTCAAGATATTCAAGCGATCGTTAAATGATTCATCTACTCCATATTTCATTTCAGTTAGACAATATCTCCTTCATCTTCTTTAGAATGATTATAAATAAAGTGCAGAAAGAAAGCAAGGATTTTAACTCAAATGATAAAAGTTAGACAATTTAATGAAGTTTAAGTTGTAATATTTGACATTACAACTTAAAGAGGTATAATGTAACAAATACAATTACAACAAAAAGGAAATAGAATATGGTATACGCCTATCGTAGCAAGATTTATTTAGCAGAAGTAGCCTTACATGTGAAAGACTTGGATCGTCAAACAGCTTTTTATACACAAATCATTGGATTGGAGATCCTGTCGCAATCAGATCAGGAAGTTCTTTTAGGAACAGGGGGAAAAGCCGTGGTACATTTGAAGAAGACCAAGGGTGAGGAGGTGGTTCAAACCAGTTATGGCCTTTACCACATGGCCATTTTGTTGCCGTCTCGCGAGGACCTAGCAGATGTGTTTAAACACATTGCGGAATTGAATTATCCGTTTATTGGGGCAGCAGACCACGGCTATAGTGAAGCTCTTTATCTGGAAGATCCAGAAGGAAATGGCATCGAACTCTATAGAGATAAACCTGTTGCCGACTGGGATATTCGAGAGGATGGCCGCATCATTGGGGTGACAGAGGAACTCTCAGCACAAGAAATTTACGACATGGGTCGTAAAATGAATCCTTTTGTCATTGCGCCAGATACCCGCATGGGGCATATCCACTTATCGGTCAAGGATAGCCAGTTAGCAACTGCTTTCTACCAAGCCGTTTTGGACCTATCTGATAAGTTCACCATTCCATCAGCCAGCTGGATCGCTTCAGGAGACTACCACCATCACCTAGCTGTCAATGAATGGGGTGGAAAAGCTTTAGCCAAGCGTGACAAAGATATGCCTGGCCTTGCCTATTACGTCGTTGAAGTGGCAAACAAGGAAGCCCTAGTTACCATCGCAGAGAGGGCAAAAGCCTATGGGGCTCCTGTCAAATGGTTGAGCTCTAATGATTTTACCTTTCAAGATCCTGATGGCATTGTCACACGAGTAAGAAAAGGATAATAAAAAGGGAGTGGGAAAGAACTCCAACTAATTAAGAAGAGTTCGTTTTCCCACCCCCGCACAGTTGATTAGGTCATCTTTGGAGCTTAATCAAGCGAACAAAGATGCCAATCGACCACTGCGTCATACAGTTTTTTCTATCAAATATCGAAGGCTGGACAGTTTATTCCCAGCTCCTTTTTAATGAGATAAATTAGTTGGTTTCATTTTCTTTTCCCACAACCCAAAATAAGAGAAGGAGTTGGAAGATGCCTAAGGCAAATAGGACCATAAAACCGTTGCGACTTCCTTTAGCAGTGGCTTGGGTGAAGTCCATCTTTTGATTGGCTTGGCTCATGGCAACGATCAAGGAAGCCAGGGTTGTTCCGACAGCGCCTGCAAATTGTTGCAAGGTGTTAAAAATCGCGTTCGCATCGGGTTGCTCTTCCAGAGAGAGTTGTTTTTGTCCGTTGGTCATGATATTTCCAAAGGCAAGCCCCATACCGGTCATGAAGATCATGTAAAAGATAAGAATCAAGCCATTTGTCAGCTTCAGGCCAAAGAGGGTGAAGTGGAAATGGGCCAGAAGGATTAAAGCAGCTCCAAGGAGAATCGGTTTGCGGGCACCCAACTTATCTAGAATGAGACCGGAGAAAGGAGCAAAACCTGCTCCAATGATGGCTCCTGGAAGCAGCATCAAGGCTGCAAGCGTGGTGCTCGAGTGGTTGACCAATTGGACATAATTGGGCAAGAGGAAACTCATGGCCAGAGAGCCTAATTGGAAGGTGAAAAAGGCAAGAACATGGCCAGTGAGGAGATGGTTCTTTAAGATGGCAAGGTTGATAATGGGAGTCTCTAACTGATTGGACCGCCAGACTAAGAGAACGAGTCCCAAGAACCCAATCACCAGCCAACCAAGGACAGAAAAACTAAAGAAAGCATGGTCAGATAGACCGTGAATGCCTAGAATCAAGCCTAAAAATGAAGCAATAATGGCAAGAAGGCTCATGATATCAAGCGTTTCTCGCTTGACTGTACTGATTTGTTCAATGGAGCGAAGTCCTGCGACTAGCGAAGCTAGAAGGATCGGGAATTGAACCAAAAAGATGGACCGCCAACCGAAGTTAGCCGTCAAGAGACCACCGACAGTAGGTCCAATGGCGGGAGCGATGGCTGTGATCAGGGTCCCCACTCCCATCATGAGACCGATCTTGCGTTTTGGGACCTGCTCTAAAATGATATTAAACATCAGAGGAAGGGCAAAACCAACCCCCATTCCTTGGACCAATCGACCCAAAACCACAAAGCCAAAACTTGGAGCTAAGAAGTCAATGAGAACACCTAAAACAGATAGGAGATTTCCAACTAAAAAGATGGACTTCATTTTAAAAGAGCGTTTGAGGTAGGCAGATAAGGGGACTACACAGGCAACCACTAGAAGATAGATGGTGGTGACCCACTGGACGGTTGCGGTATTGATCTCAAATTCCTTCATCAATATTGGGAAGGTGATATTCATGGCAGTTTCTCCAGCCACCCCGCAAAAGGAAAGAATCCCTGTCGCAAAGATCGCGAACAAGACCTTGGCTGAAATTTTTTCTTGTGACATCGGTGTCTGATTCCTCCTAAATCTTCCTAAAGATATGGACTATGGTATAAAAAATCATGGTAACGATCTGATTTTCCGTCAGGTAGCATAGTGGGACCTACGGCAACCTGATCCATCGTTTTGTTAGCTAACAAATAGTATAGAGGAAATGAAGACCCCTGTCAAAGAGTTTTTGAAAAGTTTTGAAAATAATAATAGCATTCTCAAAAGACGATGCTTCTCCAAACGAAAGGAAAGGCTCGCCAGTATGATATAATAAGAAGAAAGCAGTAAACGTGAATAAGTCAATCAACTCGAACAGGAGGCCCCATGACCAAGTATTTAGTCCAGAAGTTTTTCTGGTTACGAGAAAAAAGTTTGATTCAAATTTCCCAGAAAACTCTGGTTTCCTTATTTCCTTTTTTTCTATTCTCAGGAATCATTCGGGTGATCGCTCTATCGGTCTTCTCCGATCGATGCTATATCCATCAGCTCTTTTCGATGGATAGCTGGTTGCCGTAGGATCAAGCTATTAGTCAAGTCCTCATTAATTTTTCCAATTTTTTAGGAGGTCTAGCTGGGCCTTTAGTGACCTACCTCGCTGGAAAATATACAGCTGGGCACTATGGTAGAAGTACAGGGACAGCTGGAGTGACTGCTCTTTTGGTCAGCTTGATTGTAGGTTCTCAGGAATTGTTGGTGGGCCCACTCCAAGATGGGCAACTGACACGCATCAACTTACCCGCGACGACCAATATCCTCTTAGCCATTGTTTTAGGCTATCTAATTGGGCAGATCTTTCGTCTATCCAAGGCCAGTGACGACCAAATTGTGGACAAGGATTTCATCTATCAGCCCAAGACGGTGCGTCCCATTTTCTTGTCCTTAGTTCTAGGGGTCAGCCTCAATCTTCTTTTGGTTCTTGGAAATCAATTTAATATTTTTCAGACTATCCGACAGATCTTGGCTTCTCTAACGGTAAGCAGTCATCATCTGCTGTCGACCTTTGGCATGGGACTATTTAGTGGGTTAGCTGCTTGGGTCGGTAACAGTCAAGCCTTTGCCTTGAACTCTCTTGCGGATGACAGTTTTGCCTTGGAAAATCTGACCTACGCTGTGACGCATCATACAACGACAGGCATTCCTCATCTCTATACCTTGACTAATTTGTACCGCAGTTTTGGTCTGGTGGCTGGTATCGGCGCTGTCCTAGCGCTTTTAGTTGCAATCTTATTGGTTTCACGAAGTCAAAAGGACAAGAAAGTCAGCCTCCTCAGTCTGTTTCCAAGTCTCTTTAACAATGGGGCGTCTTTCATGGTAGGGATACCGGTCCTTCTCAACCTCCTATATGTGATTCCTTTTTTATTGATCCCTTTGGTGAATATGGCGATAGCAGCTGTAGCTTTGTGCTTCAAACTGATGCCAGCAGCCGTCTATCCGGTGCCAGATGGGACACCTAGCCTTCTCTATGCTTTTATTGGAACGGGAGGGAGTCTAAGAGCCTTAGCTGTCAGTATCCTTTGTTTTACCGTCGATATTCTCTTCTATCTACCATTTGTCCGCATGGGAAATCGTATTCGAAAAGATTTAAAAGTGAAAGGAGAAAGCGATGAAGCAATCTAAAAAAATAGCGATCGTCCTTACTTTGGTTAGTCTTTTCTTGATCGCTTTAGCCATTCCTTCTTATAGCTGGACTCGTACCAATGTTTCAAGAATCGAGAAATTTTATAATTCAAAATTGTCTCCCATCATCATGATCCCGGGAAGCTCTGCGACAGAGAACCGCTTTGATGGCTTGGTGACCAAGCTCAACCAAGACCGCCAAGGAACCAAACACAGTCTACTTAAGGTTAAGGTTTGGAATGATGGGCATATCACCTATAGTGGTAGTATTGATGCTAAGGACAATGAGCCGGTAATTGTGGTTGGTTTTGAAAATAACAAAGATGGCTATAGCAACATTAAAAAGCAAGCTAAACTATTTAATCAAGCCTTCGAAGCCCTTCAAGAAAAATACAATTTTAATAATTTTAAGGGCTTGGGTCATTCCAACGGTGGCTTGATTTATACAGCCTTTATTGAAAATTATCTAGGGGATTATGATGTGGATCTCAAGACCCTTATGACCATCGGAACTCCCTATAATTTCACGGAGACCAATATCAAAAATAAATCTGAGATGTTGGCCGATTTTATCAAGGGAAAAGAAGCCATCCCCACAACCCTTCATATGTATTCAGTAGCAGGGACCATTACCTATGATTCAGATGAGTTGGTCCCAGATGCCAGTGTTTCTGCTGGGAAGTATATCTACCAAAACCAAGCAGCTAGCTATACGGAGATTACGGTGACGGGGGAAGATGCCCAGCACTCGGACCTTCCAACAAATGATGAGGTGGTTGCCTTGGTGAAAGAGCATATTGAAAGTCAAACGGATCGTCGAGCCAAACCGAATAAAATAAACTAAGTGTGAAGAAGGGATTCCTTCCTCACCTTTTTTTTAGTATAATGAAGATCAGTGAAAACAAGGGAGACTAGAGGAGATCAGATGAAAAGAAAAAAATGGATGCAATTGGGCTTAGTGGCTTCGAGTATGGTCATGTTAACAGGATGTTACCAGAGATACCAACGCCAGTCCAGTCCCAAAAAAGAGGCTGCAACAAGCCAGACTTCAGCAAAGAAACAAGCCAAAAAAGCAGATAACAAACAATTATACCAGTCTGTTTTTTCAGACTACCAAAAGATTTTTGCCACTTCAAAAGATTTAGATGCCATTTCCAAATTGAATGATGCATTAGCCAAAGAAGATCGGATGATCAATAGCTGGGTGATCGAGACCGTGATCAATCAGCCAGAAGCCGTTCGCTATGCCTTTAAGGACTTAAATAACGATGGGGTAGATGAGATGATCGTCGCCAATCAGCAGACCGATGGAAGCTACTTTGTGACGGGAGTCTACTATCTAAAGAACCAAAAACCGACTCTGCTAGCTGAAGGTTTCGTCGCTGGACACGGTGGAGCGCGCAATGCGACGACCCTCTATCAGGGAGGAGAAGTCTTAGAAGTCAGCTGGATGTCAGGAACTGGCCGTGGTGTAGCTGTGCTCTCACGGATAGAAAAGGCACCTCAAGCCACGACCAAAGTCCAGGAAGAAGAAGTCCAAGTACCGGGGTCAGATCTGAATGCCCTCTTTGGAAAATCGGATGAGGAAAAATGGGATCTCAAGAGGTTTGACTGGCAAACTTTTGACAGCACACCATCAGCGGGAAATAGCCAAAGCCAGGAAAAAACGCCTTGGAACGCAGAAAAATCAGCAAAATTAGCAGAATTTATGAAGACCTGGGGTGAAAAGATGGGACAACCCAACTATCAAAAAGGTATTGCTGGCGGTGATGTAGGACCAGACAACCTCTATACTCTAGGGGAAAATAGCAAGATGGATGCCATTTATACAGAAACTGGTCAGGGAAATGCAAAATACAGAATCGTGGAACGCTATAGCAATTGGGACAAGTATCCAGATGTGCATAGTTATTTCTTTGCCATTACAGATACAGGAGAAGGCATTGTCTTTCATTCTCCCACGACCAATGGTGGAAAGATGTATCTAAAACCAACGAACAACAAGGAACTTCAAGAAGAGTTCAATCAATTACTTCATCAATGAAAAAAAGAAATACGGGCTTATTCAGTTCTTTCAATCATTCATCAAAGATTGGACGTTTTGTCTAATCTTTTATTTTATATGCGGAATGAATAAAAATTTATTTTCTGGGTTTTGTGAATTGGATGGCGAAACATGTTAAGAGTTAGTGATAAAAACTGGTATAAGAAGGATCAAGTACATAAAATATTTGACAATAAAAAGATTTCATCTTAAAATATAATCAATCAATATCTATAGGAGAAAAATTATGAAAAAACTTCTCACAGCAGGCGTGGCTCTCTTATCAGTCGCAACATTAGTAGCATGTTCTGGCAAAACTGCTTCAGAATCATCAAGCAAAGATGCAAAGTCTTCTTCAAGTAAGGTAGAAAAGTCATCTAGTTCAGAAAGCAAATCAAGCAATTCATCAAAATCATCTGCTAATGATAAGACAAAAGATTCAAAAAAAGATGATAGTAAAAAAGAGGACTCTATCGCAGATGCTCAAAAAACCGTTCTCGAAACGAGTGATGAAGCAGGTAAGTCAATCATCACCTTGTATTACAAGGGAGATACCTTGTTAGTACAAGAAAAAGTTGATGATTACGATGTCTCAAAAGTAGCTGGCGATAACCCTCTTCAATCAATGAAAGAAGCCGTTGCTAGGAACCAAGAAAAATTTAAAGATCTGATGGGACATGGATTTGAACTGACATCAGAATACAAAGACGGTATCTTCTATATCACCAATACAATTGATTACACCAAAGTAGATATTAAAAAATTAAAAGAAATAATCCCTACTCTGAACCTAGAAGCCGACAATACAATCAGCTATTCTAAAGCTAAAGAGCTTTTCATTAAAAGCGGTATGGTCGAAAAATAGTGTTTAGATGTCCAAAATGGAATGGAGAGCAGCTGAATCCGCTGCTCTCTTTTTGCTTTCTTACAAAAATGTAAGAAATAAAGGGTAAAATGTAAGGTTATGTTATGGTGAAAGCGTTTCAGTTTTAGTACAATAGATTTGTAAAAATCGATTGAAGCTTTTATCGAGCTAGAAAGGAACGGACCATGACCCTACTAGACGTTCAACATATCAAAAAAATCTACAAAACCCGCTTTCAAGGGACGCAGGTCGAAGCCCTAAAGGACATTCACTTCACCGTGGAAAATGGCGAATACGTCGCTATCATGGGGGAATCAGGATCCGGGAAATCCACCCTTCTCAACATCCTAGCCATGCTGGACCAGCCAACCGAAGGGCGGGTTTACCTCAATGGCACCGACACCTCAACCATCAAGAACAAGGACGCTTCGAGCTTCCGTCGCGAAAAACTTGGTTTTGTCTTTCAAGATTTCAACCTGCTTGATACCTTGTCTGTCAAGGACAATATCCTCTTGCCTCTCGTCCTCTCTCGCAGACCAGTCAAGGAAATGATGAGCAAGGTGGATAGCGTCAGTCGGGAGTTGGGCATTCACCAACTGCTTGAAAAATATCCCTACGAAATCTCTGGTGGGCAAAAACAACGGGTAGCCGTAGCACGGGCCATCATCACCTCCCCTGAAATCCTCCTTGCCGATGAGCCAACAGGGGCGCTGGATTCCAAGTCTTCAGCAGCTTTGCTAGATGTCTTTGAAGATATCAACACTATGGGCCAAACCATTCTCATGGTGACCCACTCAACCGCCGCAGCAGCGAGGGCCAAGCGCGTGCTCTTTATCAAGGACGGGATCCTTTACAACCAGATCTTCCGCGGGGAAAAAACAGAACGTCAGATGTTCCAAGAAATCTCGGATACCTTGACGGTCATGGCGAGTAAGGAGGATCGTGATGTTTAAATTAACAAGTAAATTAGCTCTTTCCAACCTCAAACAAAATCGTAAGCTCTATTACCCTTTTGCTATAGCTATCATTTTAACGACTATGATCCTCTATAGCTTTATCGCCCTGGCAACGACCCCTCATTTAGAAGCTTCTTACGGAGGACGAACGGCAAGAGCTGTCCTTGGTTTTGGTTGTTTCGTCGTCCAGCTGGTCGTCGTCATTTTAGTGGCTTATGCCAATGGCTATGTTATGAAAAATCGTTCCAAAGAATTGGGATTATACAGTGTTTTAGGGATGGAGAAGAAGCATCTCCTCGTCATGACCTTATGGGAATTGCTTATCTTCTATATCCTCACAGTTGGAGTAGGACTGGGCTTGGGGCTCTTGTTTGATCCCTTGATTTTTGCCCTCCTCTTAAAATGTATGGGGCTTCCAGTCGTCATTCAATCGACCTTCCAGATAGGGGCTGTTCTTAACACTTTATTTGGGCTAGCCTTAGCTTTTGCCCTCATTCTCTTGTTAAATTCTTTCCGTCTCTTGCGCTACAGTTCCCTCCACCTCATGCAACAGAAAAAGGCAGGAGAGAAGAAAGGACGCTTCTTGCTGGTCCAAACTCTTTTAGGACTAGGACTCTTAGGAATTGCTTTCTATTTAGCGCTAACAGCAGAGCGTCCAGTTGCGGCTGTCCAAAGATTCTTTATTGCCGTTATCTTGGTCATTCTTGCGACTTATCTCTTATTCAACGCAGGCACCATTACCTTTTTAAGATTTCTCAAAGGTCGGAAATCCTACTATTACAAGCCAGAGAATTTTATATCCGTCTCCAACTTAATAGCACGGATGCGAAAAAATGCAGCGGGCCTTGCGACCATTAGTATTCTTTCCACCATGGTCTTGGTCACCTTAACAGGGTCGCTGAATCTCTTTATTGGAGGGCAGAATTACCTAGATACTATGTACCCTTCGGACTACAATATTAGTGTGGGGCATATGACTTCAGAAGCTGAAACAGAACCGGTTATTGAGGAGGTTCAAGCACAAATTAAGAAAGTGGCCGATGCGACACATCTATCAGATTATCAAGTGAATCAGACAACATACTGGTCGGCTGAAATTCGAAAGATTGATGGAAAGGTCTTAGAGGTTTATGACCAGTCCGATCAAGAAACTGGTCAGGAATTGAAGACAGAAGGAGTAGTCTACTTTTTTGATCAGGCAACTTATGAGCAACTGACGGGTCAAAAAGTTGAGCTTGGGGAAAATGAAATCCTAGCCTATGGGTATCAGTATCCTGGAAGACTAGACTCGCAATTAGAAATCAATGGAAAGAGCTTCGCGATTAAGCAAAAACTAGACTCCAATTTTATCCAAGGAAAACTCCCGCAAGCCGACCTGTTTCAACACCAAATGGGCTTGTATCTTGTCCTCCCTGACTTGAACCAACTGGGACTAAAAATTGATAAAAATTTGGAATTCTCTATTAGTGCTAAAAATAAAGAAAACCAAGATTTTATAGCTGGAATGGCCAAAGAGCTTAATTCGACAGACAAAATGAGTCAATATGGTGCGACTTTGTTTGGTGGGGTTGATCGATACAGCATGGAGAAGGAGTGGCGTGAATCAGCAGGGACAATCCTCTTTATTGGGATTTTCCTATCGGTGATCTTTCTATTGTCTACGGTACTCGTCATTTACTACAAGCAGATTTCAGAGGGCTATGAGGACCGGGATAATTTTGTGATCTTGCAACAAGTAGGGTTGGACCAAA
This sequence comes from Streptococcus sp. 27098_8_66, assembly GCF_041431945.1. Lineage (NCBI taxonomy): Bacteria > Bacillati > Bacillota > Bacilli > Lactobacillales > Streptococcaceae > Streptococcus > Streptococcus sp. 27098_8_66. Next base: position 27,253 of record NZ_JAPVYS010000002.1, read on the forward strand.
AGCAAACGGCCACCACCATTCGCAAACAGATTCTCACTGTCTTTTTCCTTCCTTTATTCTTCTCCTTCCTCTACCTAGGAGTGGCCTACAAGATGATTGCAAAGATCGTTGCCCTCTTAGGAGCAACCAATGCGGGCTTGGTCCTTCAAACGACTCTGTCTATCTGCGCTGTCTTTTTCATCTCTTATATCCTCGTCTTTCTACTGACGTCTAGAAGTTATCGGAAAATTGTCGTGAGGTAGCGCTGAGTCTATAAAAGATTGAGAAATGAAAAATCCAATAAATAAACAAACTGGTTTTTACATAGAACAAGCTAAGTGTTGTGGAAAGAATTATAATAATGTATGTTATTAAGCTTATTTAAACAAAAACCGAAACTTTCCGCCGTGAGAAAAGTGCTAGAAATAATAGTATTTCTAGCACTCGGGAGTTTTGGAACCTTAGGTCCAAAACTAAGTTATGGAACTTCCTGGATTGCTGAAATCATCCACTGGATAATTTCACCTAACGTCCGTACTCACCTAAGGAAAGTTTCAAAGAGAGTTTTATCCTTAACCAAAAACACCGGGGATTATATCCCCGGTGTTTTCTTTCGTGATTATTTCACGTGTTTTGCAAGTTCTTCTTGCGCTTTTTTGTTTGATTCTTCTTTTTCTTTCAACCAATTCTTATAAGCTTTTTCGTAGTCAGCAGTTGTGACTGTCTTATCTTGAAGTTTTTGGTATTTGAAGAAGCTTGTTTCACCTTTAATACCAATTGCAGAATTTGCTGCTGAGAATGGCGTTACCTTCGTGATAGATGGAACTCCACCCTTAGAGTAGATTGGAAGAACAATTGCGTTTTCTGTCAACCAAGCTTGGGCATCAGCATATTTTTCATAACGCGCATTGGTATCCAATTTTTCAGCATTGGCAGCATCTAGCAATTCTTTGTATTGGTTCAAACCAATTTTCTCGATGAGCGCTTGGTCTTTCTTAGGATCAAGTCCCATACCAGTCAAGGTTGAACCATCTGTTGGGTTCAAGATATCTAAGTAAGTAGATGGGTCTTGGAAGTCAGGTCCCCAACCAGTGATATCCATGTCAAAGTCTTTTTGATCTGGTGATTGGGCAAAGTAAGTAGCGTTATCCGCATCGTCTGTAGACAATTTTTGTACGTCAATCACGACATTGTCTTTACCAAGAGCAGATTCGATAGAGCTCTTCATAGAGTCTGCTTGTTGAACAAGTGAGCTAGAAGATTGGTCTACGACATAGTCGATATGGATTGGGAATTGAACCCCTTGTGATTGCAATTCAGATTTTGCTTTTGCAAGTTCTGCTTTGGCTTTGTCTGCATTATGCAAGCTATCTTGAGCATCGGCAAAGCTCACACCTTTCCACTCATCTCCTGTTGCGGCAAGTTTTTCTTCAACGAGCGTACCGAAATCTTTTCCGTTGGCTTGCACAAATGTAGGTGGAACTAGTAGGGTACGAAGGGTTTTGGTTGCTCCATCTTTCCCATTAGCTTGAGCACTGTATGAAGTTCTATCCAAAGCAAAGTTCAAGGCTTGACGGAAGTTTTTGTTTTGAAGAGCTGTCTTAGTGCTGTTCTTTTGCTCGTCAGAAGTCTTCTTCGTATGACCGTAGTTTTGACGGTTTACATTGAAGTAAGCATAGTAGGCAACCGCATCTTGTGGTGAATAAACGATGTTATCCTTGAATTTCTTTTGAATCGTAGTGTAAGTTGAGCTCGTTGGGAAGAGACGGGCAGTAGATAAGTTGCCATCTGAGAAGTTACGAGCGAGATAGTCTTGGTCAGAGCCATCGAAGTAAGTCAATTTAACGGTATCGATGTGAACATTTTTCTTGTCGTAGTATTCTGGGTTTTTATCCAATTCAATTTGTGATTTTGAAGTGAAGGATTTCAAAATGTATGGACCGTTGTAGAGGATACCACTTGGTTTCACGCTACCAAAGTCTTTCCCAGCTGATTCCAAGAATTTTTCATTAACTGGCATCATAGTAGCAGTCGTCAATTTAGAATTCCAGAAAGATTCTGGTTGGTTCAAAGTATATTGAAGAGTGTGATCATCAACAGCTTTTACCCCAACAGTTGAGAAGTCTTTGGTTTTCCCGTTTACATAATCATCTAATCCTTTGACTGAGTTTTGAACCAAGTAAAGTGCATCAGATTTTTTATCTGCTACGTATTTTAGAGATGTCACGAAATCTTGTGCAGTGACGTCAGCATATTCATTTCCTTCTGAATCATACCACTTCGCGTCTTTTCGAAGCTTGTAAGTATAAGTCAGACCGTCTTTTGAAACGGACCAGTCTTCAGCAAGAGCAGGCACTAAGTTACCGTATTGGTCGTTTTCAAACAAACCATCGACCAAGTTGGTAGTAATATCGCTTGTAGTTGCACGGTTTGAAGTCAAATAGTTCAAGGTATCAGGGTCAGAACTATACACGTAGTTGTAGGTTGTCCCTTTTGACGCATTAGAAGATGAGCCACATGCAGCAAGGAAAAGCGTTGAAGCTGCGGCGACACCTGCTAAAAGAGCAAGCTTCGATTTTTTCATATTCGTGTCTCCTTTTGAATAATTTTAATTATTATACTCCAATCAATCTACAAAATAAAGTGTTTTTTGAACTTTTTTTGTATATTTACACACGAGTATACAGAAAAACCTTGATTTTAAGGGATTTTTAAGGAATAAAAATTTTTTAAAAAAGATTACTAATATGCTTTACATACTAGTGGAGAAAGAGTATACTGATAGTGAAATAGCTAGTATGTAAAACAAACTAGTTAAAAATGTGAAGAAAGAGGTGAGAAGGATGAAAGAGTCCCAATTACTAAAGGGAGTCTTGGAGGGCTGTGTGCTGGAGATTATTTCTAAAAAGGCCATCTATGGCTATGAATTGATCCAAAGTCTCAAAGAGATGGGATTTGATAAAATTGTCGCTGGGACCATTTATCCCCTGCTTCAAAAATTAGAAAAACAAGGGGTTATTCATGGGGAAATGAGGCCGTCTCCAGATGGTCCTGATCGCAAGTATTTTTCACTCAGTGATGCTGGAAGAGAACGCTTAGAGGAATTTTGGGACCAGTGGCAGGATCTTGTCATTAAAGTAGAACGCGTAAAAAAGGAGGGGGAAGAATGATCGAAGATTATACAGAAAAAATGTCTGATGAACTGAATCATCTAAACAAGGAGAATCAAGCCTATGTGAAAAAAATGGTGGCCTATATTGGGGCAAAGGTCTATTTTTATGATGATGAAGCACTCGGTGAACAACTCTACAATATGGTTTGCGACCTAAAAGTTGCTGAGAAAGAAGGCATTCGGGCAGTGGATTATTTTGGAAAGGATCCACGGGCAATGGTGGATCAAATTCTTTCAGAGTTACCTAAACGCTCTTTAGGATCTTATGTGGGACTCGTCTTTCTACTTGGAGGGATCTTAGTTGGCATGCGTTATTTAATGGATTTTACCTGGATGATGCCACTGAAAATCGAACCCCTGACCTATGTTGTTATTTTATTCAATTTCTTGGTGTTTAGCCAGTTCATCACGTGGCTTTGGTCCAAACAGAGCTATGGTGAAATGAAGTGGCCTTGGGCTACTTTTATCAGTGGGATCTGCCTGATGGTATTTCTGAACATCGTACGACTATTTTCGATCTATTTTGGCCACATTGGGAGTCTCTTCTTATCAGATGGTTGGGCGGTTGTTCTTGCTGTCCTAGTCCTACTTGGGTTTGCGGTTATGGCTTATAGAAACAGGGAGCGTTTGATGACGAGTCTACTAGTCATGGGCCTGACTTTCTTAGTTACGGGATGCTTGATTCGTCTTGTGAATCCAGAAACTGCTAATGTATTACGCTGGCTACTCCCTCTTATAGGACTCGTCCTGTTCCTCATTGTATTTCGTCTCCAAAGAAAGGGGAAAGCAATATGACATCAGCTATTTATTATGAAGAAACACAGGCTTTGGTTCAAACCTTTAGCCAAGAGGACCAAGCTTATTTCCAAGATCTCTGGGATTATTTCAATTTCGCCGGTTTCTTATATGAGGAGAAGGCTTTAAAAGAGCAGGTCTATAATCTAGCGCTGGATTTTTCGCAAGCAAGTGGAGATGGATTGACAGCCAAGGACTATTTTGGACAGGATCCTAAGGAAATGGCAGACCAAATCATAGAGAACATGCCTAAAGAATCCACGCGATCTGTTCTAAAATATGGTGCAATCGTCTCAGGAATTGTGATTTTTTATCGCCTCTTAAGTGATTTTGCTTCTCAAGCGGTCCTTGTGCTCAAGCCACTTGTCTATCTAACGGATAGTATTTTAGGACTTTTGGCTGTTGGGCTACTCTTCTATCTCCTTCGTCGCCTCATTTTTGCAGAAGAAAAGTTGAAAAAAGCAATCCATGTGGCAATAGTTTTGGTTCTAGGAGTCTATTTCGCTAGTGAGATCGTGGGGGTCCGTTTCTTGCCAGCTCTTGCTTGGCTTGCCGTCCCTAGTCCTTGGGATGCCCTTCTCATGACAGGGGCTAGTGGAGCTCTCATTCTTTGGCAATGGAAAGAAGAGCTTGGCAGAGCCTTTGTCTTTCCTATCATCGCCTTTTTAATAGTGGGATTCTTGCATCGCTGGACTTTGGCACAAGGGATTCAGAATCCTAGTATGACTGTCCTCCTGCCAACAGCCGTCATTGTTTTTGGGCTAGTTATATACTATTGGTTTACCATTCGGGCATTGAGAAAGATGAAGGCTGAAGAAGGTTAAAATACAGTTAAGGAGGGGTGCCCCTCCTTTATTAGTTGGAGAAGTTACTGTCAGAGATAGGCTACCATTTTCAATCTAAGTGTGATAGAATGATGACAATAAAAGGGGGGAAAAGGGATGAATCTATTTCAAAAAAAAGATGTTGGCAAATCTCATGCAGGTCTGAACCGCCATTTACGATTGTGGGATTTGATTATTTTAGGAATCGGTGCCATGGTGGGGACAGGGATCTTCACGATTACGGGGACTGCAGCGGCGAATTTAGCTGGTCCAGCTCTCATCATTTCGATTGTGATTGCGGCTTTTTGCGTTGGCTTATCTGCCCTCTTCTTTGCTGAATTTGCATCTCGCATCCCTTCAACCGGTGGGGCCTATAGTTACCTCTATGCCATCTTTGGAGAGTTTCCTGCCTGGATTGCCGGTTGGTTGACTGTGATGGAATTTATGACAGCTGTATCAGGGGTGGCTTCAGGTTGGGCTGCGTATTTCAAGGGCTTGTTGGCCAATCTTGGCTGGAGCCTGCCGACGGCTTTAAACGGGACTTTTGATCCAGCTAAGGGAACTTATGTGGATCTCTTGCCTATTTTGGTCATGGTCCTCGTCACTGCCTTAGTTCTTATGAATGCAAAAGCGGTCTTACGCTTTAATTCCTTGCTGGTCTTACTCAAGTTCTCCGCTCTTGCCTTGTTTATCCTTGTCGGGATTTTTCACCTAAACCCTAGCAACTGGGCCAACTTTGCTCCGTATGGATTTGGCGAAATCTATGGTGGTCAGACAGGGATTATGACTGGCGCTTCGCTCATGTTCTTTGCCTTTCTTGGTTTTGAGTCCATTTCCATGGCGGTCGACGAAATCAAGGAACCACAAAAGAACGTTCCTCGCGGGATTGTCCTCAGTCTTTTGATCACAACCGTTCTTTATATCTTGGTCACCCTGGTTTTGACCGGTATGGTTCCTTTTAAGAACTTAAATGTAGAAGACGCGGTTGCCTTTGCCCTCCGTCAGGTCGGCGCAGGATGGGCAGGGAATTATGTATCGCTGGTAGCGATTTTAACCCTGATTACCGTCTGCATTTCCATGACCTTTGCCCTCTCACGGATGATATACAGTTTGGCGCGGGATGGGCTCTTGCCAAAAGCTATGAAACAGCTCGATCCAAAAACTAGAATTCCCAAAAATGCAACACTAGTAGCTGGATCGATGGCTGCCATTGCTGGTGGAGTCTTTCCACTTGCGAGTATCGCTTCCTTCTTAAATATCTGTACCTTGGCTTACCTGGTTATGTTGGCCTTCGCTCTCTTGAAATTGCGCAAGGAACACGGGGCTCCTGGACCTGGTGAATTTAAAACGCCTTTGGTTCCGGTCTTGCCAATCCTATCGATTGTGGTCTGTGTGTCCTTTATGACCCAGTATTCTCTATCGACCTGGCTGGCCTTCGGAGTTGCTCTCTTGATTGGGATAGGAATTTATTTTGGCTATGGGTATCGCCATTCAGAAGAACATAAATAAAAGATGAAAGCTAGAGTAGAAGAACTCTGGCTTTTTGTATAGGGAAAGCTCTTTTTTTGGTATAATAAAGGGAGAAAGTTAAATAGATAACAAAGGAGAACACCATGACATTTGAAGAGATTTTACCAGGCTTAAAGGCCAAGAAAAAATATGTACGAACAGGATGGGGTGGAGCAGAAAACTATGTCCAATTGTTTGATACCATCGAGCAAAATGGAGTGGCTCTGGAAGTGACACCTTATTTCCTCATTAACGTGTCTGGTGAAGACGAAGGCTTTTCCATGTGGAGTCCAACTCCTTGCGATGTTCTAGCGACAGATTGGGTGGAAGTCCATGACTAAACAGGTCTTGATTACAGGCGTGAGCTCCGGGATTGGTCTGGCGCAAGCTTGTTTGTTTTTAGAAAAGGGCTATCAGGTTTATGGAGTGGACCAAGGAGCGGATCCTCAGTTGCCAGGCGATTTTCACTTCTTACAGCGAGACTTAACTTTGGATTTGACGCCGATTTTTAACTGGTGTCCTAAGGTCGACATCTTGTGCAATACGGCAGGGGTATTGGATGACTACAAACCACTTCTTGAGCAAAGTGCTCAGGAGATTCAGGAGATCTTTGAGATCAACTATGTGACTCCGGTAGAGCTGACACGGCATTATCTGACTCAAATGTTGGAGAAGAAGCATGGGATCATCATCAATATGTGCTCAATTGCTTCTAGCCTAGCAGGAGGTGGCGGTCACGCTTATACTTCCTCCAAGCATGCCCTTGCGGGATTTACCAAGCAGTTGGCGCTGGATTATGCAGAAGCTGGGGTTCAGGTCTTTGGCATTGCACCAGGGGCCGTCAAAACAGGCATGACCGCCTCAGACTTTGAACCAGGAGGATTGGCGGACTGGGTGGCAAGTGAAACCCCCATCAAACGATGGATTGAGCCAAGTGAAGTTGCTGAAGTTAGCCTCTTCTTAGCAAGTGGAAAAGCGAGTGCCATGCAGGGACAAATCCTGACTATTGATGGTGGTTGGTCTTTGAAGTAATATAGTTGATACTCAGTGGATATGTGGAGGTAAGCTATGAAAAGAGATGAGTTTGGATTTGTATTGCCCAATCTCTACTATCAGTTTTTATCAGAGTGGGAAGAGATTGATCCCTATGAAATTGGAGATACAGGTATCTGTTTGTATGCTAAGGAGGATCTCCAGGAGCGTAATGAGACTTATCAGATTGAGGAAGTAGAGCCAGATTACTTTATGATTGGACAGGAAGGAGATTTGGCTTACTTTATCAAGAAAAATTCTGATGATTGCATTTATGAAAATGACCTGGGTGCTTTAGGCTCCTTAGAGATGAAAATAGTTGCTGCAAATGTTTATGACTTTATTGAAAAGGAACTAAAAGAAGAATTGTAGAAAATTGAAGGGAGTAATCATGTTTAGGATGCTTGATGAAGATTCACCGATTTCAAAAGAAGACCTTTTACAATTTGAGGAGATTCTTGGAAAGAAATTGCCAGAAGTCATGAAAAATTTTTATCTCAAGAACAACGGTGGTCAGCCCCAAGTAAGTGGTGTCCACGATGAACATCACCTCTTTCCTTTCAATTCTTTTAATTCACTTGAGGAAATGAGCAAGTCTCTTACATGGTATGACGATGAGGCTGTGCCTGCAGGATTTAGGGCTACAGACCTTCTCCATTTCGCCTATGATCCTGGTTCTGGCAATTACGCTCTTTCCCTAAGGGAAGAAGATTATGGTATGGTTTGCTTCTATGTTCTAGAAGAAACAGCTGAGATCTACGGTCAATGGGCTTCTTTTGAGGACTTTTTAAACTCTTTTGTTGAAGAGTGAGACGAAAAAGGAGAAGGGATGCGTAAACACCAAGAACTTTTACTAGAGCAGATAATTGAGCAGGTGCGCGTGGACAAGTTGGCATCAGATGATTAAAAACACTTTAAATTTTTTAAAAAAGAATAGAAAGGATTTCAGATGAAGCTACCTGAAGTAGTTGAACAACTGGAAAAACATCCAGACCTACATCTTTATTTAGATAAAGTATTAAAAAAGAATAAGAAAACCCAAGCTACCTATCTCGAATCGCTAAATCATCTGGCCTATTTACTTTATCTGGATGGTCAAGAGGAAATGGCTAAGGAATTATTAGATAGGATCATACAAGTTCCATTTGAAGGGAATTATAACACTTGGTCCTTTGTTGATAGCTCTCTAGTTTTATTGGCTTATCTGGAAAGAGAAAAAGAAAATCAGGTACTCCTCTATAAAAAACTCCTTTTATCTCCATTAGAACAAGGGGAGGAATCAACTCAAAAAATAAGAAGGAGAGTTCATCAGAGATTTTTGAATGGTGATAGCTTGGAGCAAAAGCTTGCAAAAATCGAGCAGGCTCCAAGCCCTGAATCAGAAATGGAACGTCGTCTGCTATACCTGACAGATTTATTGAAGATTCACCTTTTTATTGATGAGTCAACTTGTGAAGAGACAGATATTCGGACAAAAATCGAAGAGAATATAGAGATACTAAAGAAGTATATCAAGGAGCATGAAATCTTTAGCCTATTTCCTTTTAAGGGATAAGGTAAGTTATTGATCTTGGACTTTTAGAAAAGAGTAGAATATGGAAATCAAAAAACACTTTGGTGTATACGGAGTCTGTCTTCAAGAGGGGAAACTGCTCTGCATTGAAAAAAAAAGAGGCCCTTATCAGCATCGTTTTGATCTACCGGGTGGTAGCCAGGAACTAGGAGAAGGGCTGACTGAAACCCTCAAGAGAGAAGTTCTGGAGGAGACAGGCTATACGCTTAGCAATTATTCAAATCCTAGGATGTATGACGTGATGGTTCAAGAAGAGGGCAAAGATTTCGCTGTACACCATATCATGGCCTTTTATGATATCGTACTCGATTTCGAAAGCTCTCAACAATCCCTTCCTCAGGAGGTTCTTGATGGAAGTAATGATTCAGCCAATGCCATTTGGTTGAATGTGGAAGACATTACTGCCGACAATGCTTCTCCTTTAGTATTGAAGGTGAAGGCAGAGTTAGGAGGATTTCCAGAATTAGAACTGACAAGCTATAGAAATTGGAAGGTTAAAGAAAAGAAGGAGAACCAATGACACCTCAAGAAATGTGGAATGCCTACAAGCAGATTAACCCCTCGATTGGAGATGAGATAGATGCCTGGGCCTTTGGAGTGGATCCAGACCTTTTAGCGGAACTGGTCTTTAAAGGCGAAAAAACAGCAACAGCTTCAGCTTATGACCTCTACGCAGTAGAGGACGAACTCCTTCCACAAGAAGGGACCTTTGATGTTATTTTAGACAGTCAAGATCAAGCTGTCTGCATTGTTGAAATTACAAAGGTTTCCGTTCAGCCTTTTCATCAAGTGTCAGCCGACCATGCCTATAAAGAAGGCGAAGGAGACAAATCTCTGGCTTATTGGCGTCAGGTTCATGAAGACTTTTTCAAAGACTGTTTAGGAGAAGGGGGACTAACTTTTACACCTTATAGCAAGGTGGTTTTAGAAGAATTTCGCAAGGTTTATCCATTATAGAACGAGGCTGGGCAAAAACTGTCCAGCCTTCGATGTTTAATAGGAATAACTGTATGACGCAGTGGTTGATTGCTCAAAGCACTGCTTTTAGGTGGTGGATAGGACTTGCGAAGCAAGGTTCCTAAGTATTTGTTCGTTATTTAGCTCCAAAGATGACCTATGAAGACGGATAACAATGTTTTCTTTATCTGCAACCTCCAACAGTCTCCCAGACTGTTGGAGCTGTGCGAGGGTGGGGAAATTGAATAGGTTTGGGGAACCTTTTCAACTTTTGTTTAATTAGTCGAAGTTCTTTCCCACTCCCTTTGATTTAGGTCTTATTTTCCAAAAGGGGTGAAAAATGGTATAATAACTACGATATTGTAAAGAAAAGAGAATGTATATGCCAAATTATGCCATTATTTTAGCAGCGGGTAAGGGAACTCGCATGAAGTCAGATTTGCCTAAGGTTCTTCACAAGGTTGCTGGGATCTCTATGTTGGAACATGTTTTCCGTAGTGTTGGAGCCATCTCACCTGAAAAGACTGTAACGGTTGTGGGCCACAAGGCGGAATTGGTAGAGCAAGTCTTAGCGGGACAAACAGACTTTGTTAAGCAAACGGAGCAGTTAGGAACTGGTCATGCGGTAATGATGGCAGAGCCAGTCTTGGAAGGTCTTGAAGGGCATACTCTCGTCATTGCAGGTGATACTCCTTTGATTACGGGTGAAAGCCTCAAACACTTGATCGACTTCCATATCAACCACAAAAATGTGGCAACGATTTTGACAGCCGAAGCAGCGAATCCATTTGGCTATGGTCGGATTGTCCGTAACGACAATGCGGAAGTGCTTCGAATCGTCGAGCAAAAAGATGCGACAGAATATGAACAACAAATCAAGGAAATCAATACAGGGACTTATGTCTTTGACAATGCGCGTCTCTTTGAAGCCTTGAAGAATATCAATACAAACAATGCCCAAGGAGAATACTATATCACGGATGTCATCGGAATTTTCCGTGAGGCAGGGGAGAAAGTTGGAGCCTATACTCTGAAAGATTTTGATGAAAGTCTTGGGGTTAACGACCGCGTAGCTCTTGCAACAGCAGAAGACGTCATGCGTCGTCGCATTAACCAAGCCCACATGGTTAATGGAGTGAGCTTTGTTAACCCTGATGCGACTTATATCGATGTCGATGTTGAGATCGCACCAGAAGTGCAAATCGAAGCCAATGTTACCCTAAAAGGGCACACAAAAGTTGGGGCTGAGACAGTTTTAACCAATGGAACCTATATCGTGGATAGTGAAATTGGTGCAGGTGCCGTTATTACTAACTCTATGATTGAAGAAAGCACCGTAGCCGATGGCGTGACAGTAGGACCATATGCTCATATTCGTCCAGGATCTAGCCTCGCCAAAGATGTCCATATTGGAAACTTTGTCGAAGTCAAAGGTTCGTCTATCGGCGAAAATACCAAAGCTGGTCATTTGACTTACATTGGCAACTGTGAAGTTGGCAGCAACGTTAACTTTGGTGCTGGAACCATCACGGTGAATTATGATGGCCAACACAAGTTTAAAACGACGATTGGAAACAATGTTTTTGTCGGATCCAATTCGACCATCATTGCGCCAGTTGAATTAGGGGACAATTCCTTAGTCGGTGCTGGATCAACTATTACCAAGGATGTACCAGCTGATGCGATTGCGATTGGTCGTGGCCGTCAAGTGAATAAAGAAGAGTATGCCCTTCGCTTGCCACACCATCCTAAAAATAAATAGGAGATTTTCATGCAATTTGAAGAAAAAACCATTGAGCGCAAGGAGATTTATCAGGGTCCGATTTTCCAAGTGGTGACTGATCAAGTAGAACTACCCGCTGGAAAAGGCCAAGCGCAGCGTGATTTAATCTTCCATAATGGAGCAGTAGCGGTTTTGCCGATCACAGAAGATGGGAAGACGATCTTGGTGAAACAGTACCGCAAGGCGATTGAAAGGACCTCGGTGGAGATTCCAGCAGGGAAGTTAGAAAAGGGAGAAAATGCAGACCCTAAAGTGGCTGCTCTGCGTGAGTTGGAAGAAGAAATTGGCTACACAGCGGATCTAGAATTGTTGTATGATTTTTATTCAGCCATTGGATTTTGTAATGAGCGGATCAAACTTTATGGTGCGACCAACTTGAAAAAGGTGGAAAATCCACGTCCACAAGATGCGGATGAGACCTTGGAGTTATTAGAAGTGACCTTGAAGGAAGCGAAAGATTTGATCCTTTCTGGTGAAATCTGTGATGCCAAGACCATCATGGCTATCCAATATTGGGACTTAATCAATAAATAGAGGAGGATCCGATGGGAAAACCTTTATTAACCGATGAAATGATTGAACGAGCAAGGCGAGGAGAGGACATCACCGGTCCTAAAATGATCGATGCTGAAGAGACGAAAATTATTCGGACAGACCACAGAGGATTTGGCTATGAACGTCCTATGAGAGAAAGCCGTATGGAACGTCCGCAAGAGAGTTATTCTCAGGATACGGTGCAGATCCAAGTGGAGCCCACAGTGACCAAGAGTCGTCGCATTGAAGAGCGCAAACAAAGTGTGGTCCAATCCAAACTCAATAAGATTTTGTTCTGGATCATTGTGCTCCTCATTGTCTTGATCATTGCTATTTGGCGTCTATAAGGTCGTCACAAGGAGAGAAATGACATGAAAATTGGAATTATTGCAGCCATGCCCCAGGAGTTGAAGATCTTGGTTGAAGCCCTTGAAAATGGGGAAAAGCATCTGCGTCTTGGAAAAGTCTACTATACAGGATCAATTGGACGCCATGAGGTCGTTTTGGTTGAAAGTGGTATCGGAAAAGTCATGTCTGCTATGAGTGTAGCAGTCTTGGCCAATGATTTTAAGGTGGAAGTCATTATCAATACGGGTTCTGCAGGTGCCGTTGCCCCAGGGATGGCTGTTGGAGATATCGTTCTTGCGGACAAATTGGCTTATCATGATGTGGATGTAACAGCCTTTGGCTACAAGTATGGTCAAATGGCAGGCCAACCGCTTTACTTTGAATCCAGTCGCTATTTCGTATCAGAAATGAAAAAAGTTCTGGAAGAAGAAGCTGCAACCACACATGTAGGCTTGATCACAACAGGAGATAGCTTTATCGCGAGTGAAGAAAAAGTCGCAGCCATTCGGGAGCATTTCCCAGAAGTCTTGGCTGTTGAGATGGAAGGGGCAGCCGTTGCCCAAGCCGCTCACGCAGCTGGACGTCCCTTTATGGTTATTCGAGCTATGAGTGATACGGCAGATCACGCAGCCAATATCTCTTTTGATGAATTTATCGTAGAGGCTGGCGAGCGCTCTGCTCAAACCTTAATTACTTTCTTGAAGAGATTGGTGTAAAACAAACAATAGAGCCTAGGAATATCTAATGGTAGAAGTGGGACGAGGAATGAAGTATGATTCAATTTCATTTCTCGTTCCACTTCTTTTTTTCTGAAGCCGAATCTTTCAGAAATAGGGAACTTTCATGCTATAATAAAGACTAGTAATGTAAAGGAGAGAATATGGTTTTATCAAAGAAACGGGCACGTCATGTGATTGAAGAAATTATCGCCCTCTTTCCAGATGCCAAGCCAAGTCTGGATTTTCGTAATCATTTTGAATTACTAGTAGCAGTCATGCTCTCGGCTCAGACGACAGATGCAGCTGTTAACAAAGCGACACCAGGTTTGTTTGCGGCTTTTCCAACCCCACAAGCCATGGCAGCAGCCAGTGAAGCCGATATCGCCAAGCATATTTCTAAATTAGGCCTTTATCGAAATAAGGCTAAATTTCTCAAAAAATGTGCCCAACAATTGCTAGACAACTTTGATGGAAAAGTCCCTCAGACTCGCGAAGAGTTAGAAAGCCTTGCAGGAGTTGGTCGGAAAACAGCTAATGTGGTTATGAGTGTAGGATTTGGAATTCCAGCCTTTGCCGTCGATACCCATGTAGAGCGAATCTGCAAGCACCATGATATTGTCAAGAAATCAGCGACGCCATTGGAAGTTGAAAAGCGGGTCATGGATGTTCTACCAAAGAGCGAATGGCTAGCTGCCCATCAAGCCATGATTTATTTTGGACGGGCCATCTGCCATCCTAAAAATCCTGAATGTGACCAGTACTCACAACTCTATCATTTTGATTAGGAATCAGTTCCTCTGCTCGAAAGAGCAGAGGTTCTTTTTTCGCTGAAACGTATATTTATTAAAAGGATTGAAAGATGAGGTTTTACAAGTCTGTAATGGTATGTGATAAGACTTGCCTATCCAGCATCTTTGAGATCAATTTCAAAATGCTTTTCTTGACATCTTATTATATTCATTCAGAAATAACGAACTTTTTTAAAATAAATTTGGTTTTTTTTAAGAAATAGTGTATAATGGTAGAAAATCTAACATAAGGAGATAGTGATGAAAGCAAAAAAACTGTTAGCTCTTGCAGGAGTTTCTGTTGCAGGTGCCTTTCTCTTAGCAGCGTGTGGCGGTGGTAGTAGCAATCAAGCAACCTACTCATTCGTCTATTCAGCGGATCCAAATACCTTGGATTACATCGCTGCAACTCGTACAACGACTTCAGATATCACAAGTAACCTTGTAGATGGTCTTCTTGAAAACGACCGATACGGAAATTTTGTGCCAAGTCTAGCAGAAGATTGGACTGTCTCTGAAGATGGATTAACCTATACTTACAAACTTCGTAAGGATGCCAAATGGTATACAAGTGAGGGTGAAGAGTATGGTGCTGTAACAGCTCAAGACTTTGTTACAGGGATCAAACACGCGGTTGAGTCAAAATCAGAAGGTCTCTTCTTGATTCAAAATTCGATCAAAGGTTTGGATGCCTATGTAAAAGGAGAAACGAAGGACTTTAAAACAGTTGGAGTCAAAGCTTTAGACGACCACACCATCCAATATACCTTGGTCCGTCCAGAAAGCTTCTGGAACTCAAAAACAACCTCAGGTGTTCTTTTCCCAGTTAATTCGGATTTCTTGAAATCTCAAGGAAAAGATTTTGGTTCGTTGAAACCTAGCAGCATCTTATACAATGGTCCATATTACTTGAAATCTTTGACTTCGAAATCTGAGATTGAATTGGTCAAGAACAAAGACTATTACGATGCGAAAAATGTTCATATCGATCATGTCAAATTGACCTTTAACGATGGATCAAACCCAGATTCTATCATTAAAAACTTTGAAAAAGGTCAATATTCCTTTGCATCTGTTATGCCAAACAGTTCGACGTATAAGAGCGTTAAGAAAAACTTTGGCGACAACATTGTCTACGGTTTGCAATTGGGAACATCCTACTATCTTGGATTCAACTTGGACCGTCAAAAGTATGACCACACTGCCAAAACAACGGATGAACAAAAAGCTTCTACCAAGAAAGCAATTCTGAACAAGGACTTCCGTCAAGCGGTGAACTTTGGCTTTGACCGCAAATCATATGCGGCACAAGTATCTGGATCTGATGCGGCTGAAAATACCCTTCGTAGCACTTTGGTGCCACCAACTTATGTCCAAGTCAATGGAGAAGATTTTGGTAAAGTCGTTGAAAAACAATTGGTTACCTATGGGGATCAATGGAAGGGTGTGAGCCTGGCCGATGGTCAAACTAGCCTTTACAACCCAGAAAAAGCCAAAGCTTCCTTTGCGAAAGCCAAAGCTGAATTGCAAAAACAAGGCGTTCAATTCCCAATTCATTTGGACTACATTGTCAGCCAAGTGGACAACAGCATGGTCCAACAAGCTAGCTCCTTCAAACAATCTGTAGAGTCAGCGCTTGGTGCAGACAATGTCGTTGTAGACCTTCAAAAGGTTTCGGATGATGATTTCCAAAATATCACCTACTTCAGCGATACTGCTGCTGCGAGAGATTACGATATCTCAGGCGGTGGTTGGGCTCCTGACTACCAAGACCCATCGACTTACCTCGAAAGTATCAGCCCAGTAAATGGTTCTGTCTTCTACTATCTTGGTATTGATGCAGGTTCAAATAATCCAGCCATTGCAACAGTTGGTTTGGATCAATACGCTAACATGTTGAAAGACGCCGATGCTGAATTGTTGGATCAAGCTAAACGCTATGAAAAATATGCAGCAGCGCAAGCATGGTTGACAGATAGCTCGATTACGCTTCCAACTGTTTCAAATGGTGGTGCTCCAATGCTTCAACGGACCGTACCATACAGCCGTGCGGCTTCATGGGTTGGTACAAAAGGAACAGGAACATTCTACAAATACCTTGAAATGTCTAAAGATGTTGTCACTACAAAAGACTTTAACAAGGCCAAAGAAGAATGGTTGAAGAAAAAAGCAGAATCCAATAAAAAAGCTCAAGAAGATCTCAAAGATCATATCGAAAAGAAAAAATAAAAAAATCAATCATTGGTCTATCAATGAAGATAAAAAAGTCGAGGCTGGGACAAAAGTCCTAGCCTCTCAATTGTTTCTGGATTGTCGAGCAAGACGCAGTGGTTGAGTGGTCTCTACTACGCTGATTTCATCAGCTTTTACAGCCCTACTCAACTGTGCGGAGGTGGGACGCTCCAGTCTTCTATCAACTATTTGAAAGCTGGAAATCTAGGGGATGTCCTAACCATCAGGGGGGAATGTGTCCATCAAGGTCGTACAACCTGTGTCGTCGATGTAGATATCACCAACCAAGATGGCCGATATGTCTGCAAGGCAACCTTCACCATGTTTGTCACAGGCCAACGATCTGAAGATAGACAGGTGAGGATATAAAAGAAAGAATGAGTAGATAGTTACATCTCAAAAATTCTGAGTGTGATCACTATCTGCAACTCTATAACTTTAAAGACATTTGAAAAGCGAGGTCTGATGACTTCGCTTTTATTTGATAGGGAAGAAAGTCAGTAAGAGCCAAGAAAACAACAGAGCAATAGCTCCAATTCCAAGGCAAAATAGAACAGGAAGGATAATATTTTGGTAAGGAGCCTTGCCCCTTTCCTCGGCTTCTTCAATCTCGCTCAGGCTGCGTCCTTGATCATAGGCGACAATCTGGCGAAAGGTACGAAGATTATGCTGTTTCTTAAATTTCTCAATGCGTAGGGCGTAGAACATTGTGATAGCATAAATCAAGCAACTAATAGCGATACCGAACCATTCCAGATAAAGAATTAGAGGAATCATTATTATAGGACTTCCAATTAGTAAAATGGTAAAAACCACTCCATCTTTTTGATAGCGCATAAATTCTTGGTCGTGAATAATTTGTTTCATGGTTTCCACATCTCCTTTTATGAGTTGGTCCAATGACACTTCAAAGACCTTGCTCAGTAAAAGCAGGTTTTGAATATCAGGGTAGGTTGCTCCGCGTTCCCAGTTGGAAATGGATTGACGGCTGACAAAGATGATTTCAGCCAAATCATCTTGAGATAAATTTTTCTCTTTACGATAGTGCTGGATCTGCTTTCCGACTTGCATAAGATTTCCTCGCTTTCTGATTTCATTCTACTCAATTATACAAAAAATGGCTATCAAAGTTCTTTGACATGCTGATTTCATGGGCTTTAGCAAAGGTTTCTGTCACTGGATTTACAGGTCTGTCAATTTATATTTACTTACTGAAAAAGAGGCCAACAACCTCCTTTTTCTTATTCACTAAATCTTAAAAAATAGCCATCTGGATCTAAAACTGCAAATTCATGAGGATAGATATAATGGTCGCCAACACGAAATTCTCTTTTGGTCAAAGGACGATGGATGGGATAGTCAGCTTCCAGTAGTTTTTGGTGGAGCTGAGGAACATCCTCAATGCCAAAGGAAATATTGATACCACGCCCGAAAGGATAAGTCAGCTGAGCTAATTCTTCTGCATCGCCTTCTTCTAACATGAGTTGGCAGTCTTCAAGGGAGAGGAAGAGAAATTTTTCCTCGGGGCGTTCGTATTCGACAGAGAAGCCCAGCAAGTCGCAGTAGAAGGAGCGCGACTTTTCGATGTTGGATACCACAAATTCGGGGATGACAGCTTGATAGTCCATTAGCTTTCTCCTTAGAGCTCAATCTCCATGACAATCGGTGTGTGGTCTTGGCGTGGGCCAGAGTCGATCATATCTGATTTAATGACCTTGTCTGCAAGACGGTCTGAAGTCAACCAATAATCGATTCTCCAGCCTGTGTTGTTGATTTTTGAAGTCTTGCTGCGTTGTGCCCACCAAGTGTAGCGTTCTGGGACGTCACCATGAATATGGCGGAAGGTGTCTGTAAATCCTTTGGCTAAAAGGTTGGTAAATCCTTCACGTTCTTCATCCGTGAAACCTGGTGAACGGCGGTTGCTGGCAGGATTGGCAAGGTCAATTTCCTTGTGGGCAACATTGTAGTCTCCAGTAGCTAGGACAGGCTTCTGTTTGTCTAGTTCAGCCAAGTACTCAGCATATTTGACATCCCAAACTTGACGTTCTTCCAAACGTTTGAGACCATCACCAGCGTTAGGTGTGTAGACCTGAGTAACGAAAAATTTATCAAATTCCAAGGTAATGATCCGACCTTCCAAGTCCATGGTCGAAGGGGCTCCGATCTCTGGGAAAGTCACAACGGGTGTGAGCTCTTTTTTATAGAGGAACATGGTTCCAGCGTAGCCTTTACGAGCCGGTTCTTGAGAAGAGCGCCAGGTGTTTTCATAGCCAGGGAAGAGTTCCTCAAGGATTTCAAGGTGTTTTTTGGTAGGTCCTTTGGCGGATAACTTGGTTTCTTGAATGGCAATGATATCCGCATCCTCAGCAACCAAGGTTTGGAGGACTTCTTGAGAAAGTTTAGCGCGTGCTGAATCACTGGTTAATGCAGCATTAAGCGAGTCGATATTCCATGAAATGAGTTTCATTGTGTTTCCTTTTCTTGACATGATGGATAATTTTATTATAACAAAAATTTAATGATTTTCTGATTAGAATGCCTTGAATTCTCTCCTGAAATACATTATAATAGCTTGAATTCATTTGGAGAAAGGGAGTTCATTATGAAATTTTACTCTTATGACTATGTATTGAGTCAGATTAGTCAGCAAAATTGGGTGACCATTGGGATCTCTGG
Organism: Streptococcus sp. 27098_8_66; assembly: GCF_041431945.1. Lineage (NCBI taxonomy): Bacteria > Bacillati > Bacillota > Bacilli > Lactobacillales > Streptococcaceae > Streptococcus > Streptococcus sp. 27098_8_66. The sequence continues at coordinate 46,174 of NZ_JAPVYS010000002.1, forward strand.
TTTGCTCATTCTACTGACTGGTTTTTTTGCGGTAAAAGCCTATCGGGATAAGCGCGATAGCAAATTCCGTGAATTATCCATTATCTCGATTTTGACTCTGGTTGCAGTCGTCTTGATCGGCATCAGCAATTTCCAAAATAGCCAAAGTAATAATGACCAATTCCAACGTTCTCTGCGTTTTATTGAGGTTATCTCAAAGGAGTTGGATGTCAAAAAAGAAGATGTCTATGTCAATACTTCAGCAGCCACAGATGGGGCGATCCTGAAGGTTGGAGAGGTTTATTACCGAGCTATCGCAGGAAGTGACCCAGATAGCTACCTATTAGAAAAGATGGATCTGTATAAAACAGACGTGGAACTTGTGGAGGTGAACAAATGACAGTAGATTTTTTAGCCATTTTGATTAAATTAGCTCTCGGCTTGATTTCCTTGGTATTTGTAATCAATGTGACCGGGAAAGGAAACTTAGCACCAAGTTCTGCAGTAGACCAGATACAGAACTTTGTTCTTGGGGGAATTATTGGTGGGGTCATCTACAATAGCTCCATTACCATTCTTCAGTACATTGTGATTCTCTTGATGTGGACCATTTTGATCTTGCTCTTAAAATGGCTCAATACCAATGTTCGTTTTATGAAGCACTTGATTGATGGAAAACCAACTGTCATCATTAAAAATGGGAAACTGGATCCGGAAGCTTGTCGTTCCAAAGGACTTTCTGCTTCAGATGTTGCTTTGAAACTACGTGGACAAGGGATTTTTCAATTAAAAGATGTGAAGCGCGCCGTTATTGAACAAAATGGTCAATTGATTATTGTCCGTGCGGGGGATGAAAATCCTAAATATCCGATCATTACGGATGGAGTGGTTCAGCTTGAAATTTTGGAAACAATTGGAAAAAGCGAAGAGTGGTTGCTGGCTGAATTGGAAAAAGAAGGCTATGACAATGTTTTGGATATTTTCATTGCCGAGTATGACAAAGGAAAAATCAATGTTGTGACATATTAGAAGAAGGAGGCTGGGACAAAAGTCCTAGCCTCTCAATTATTTTAGGATTGTAGAGCAAGACGCAGTGGTTGAGTGGGCTCTACTGCGCTGATTTCATCAGCTTTTACAGCCCTACTCAACTGTGCGGAGGTGGGACGACGAAATCGAATTCTAACGAATTACCGATTTCTGTCCCACTCTCTTTTTTCCTTATAAAATTCCAGGAAAGGTCTCTTCCTTTTCTTGAGATACTCTTGGAAAAATAGTAAAATGGAAGGTAAGTGTTGATTAGAAAAGAAGGATAGAACATTTCATGAAGAAGAAAATACGGAAGTTTGAGAATCATTCGATAACACGCAGACTCTACCTGCTGTTTAGTTTGATTTGCCTTCTTTTTTTGGTGCTGATTGCCCGACTTGGCTATATGCAGATCACTCACCAAGCCTACTATACGGATAAATTGGCAAAAGCTACGAAAAAGACGGTCAAACAAGGGAGTGTGCGAGGGCAAATCTATGATGCTTCTGGTAAGCCCTTGGTGGAAAATGTGGGAAAACAAGTCTTGACCTTTACGCGGGATCGTAAAATGACGGCCCAAGAAATGCGAGAGACAGCTGGAAAACTCTTGCAGTATGTTGATGTAGAAAATCCTCAAGTGACCGAACGGCAAGAAGTGGATTACTATCTGGCCAATACCAAAGTCTACCAAGAGGTCGTAGAGCACCTGCCTGAGAAAAAGAAATTTGATACTGATGGCAATCGTCTGCCAGAAGCTAAAATCTATCAAGCGGCAGTGGACAGCATTGACCCTTCAAAACTCGGTTACACAGATGATGAGAAAAATATTATCTATCTTTATAGCCAAATGAATGCTGTGGAGAATTTTGCGACGGGGATTATTTCGACGCAAGCACTAGGAGCTGAGCAGATTGCGACCATCGCGGCTGACAGTCAGGACCTTCCTGGAATTGCGATCACGACCAGTTGGGACCGCAAGGTTTTGGATACTCCTTTAGCTTCTATCATCGGAACGGTTTCGACTGAGCAGGCGGGACTTCCAGCAGAAGAAGTCGAGGACTATGTCAAAAAAGGCTATGCCCTCAATGACCGGGTTGGAACGTCTTATCTCGAAAAGGAATACGAAAACGTCCTTCAAGGAAAACGCAGTGAAAAAGAAATTCTTCTGGATAAAAATGGCAATATGGAGAAAGTGGTCGACGTTTCAAAAGGGGCCAAAGGAGAAAACCTCAAGCTCTCGATTGACTTGGATTTCCAAAAAGGGGTGGAAGATATTCTCCGCTCTGCCTTTAGCGCAGAGTTGCAAGCTGGAAATGCGACCTACTCCGAAGGCGTCTATGCTGTAGCCCTTGAGCCTGATACAGGGAAAGTCCTTGCCATGGCAGGGATCAAACACCAGGCTGGTAGTCAAGATTTATCAACCGATGCTTTGGGAACAGTCACCAATGTTTTCGTCCCAGGATCGGTCGTTAAAGGAGCGACCTTGACTTCGGGATGGGAAAATGGAGTCATTTCAGGGAACCAGGTTCTGACCGATCAGCCGATTGTTTTTGCAGGATCCGCTCCTATCAATTCTTGGTTTACCCAATACGGTAGTCGTTCCATCAATGCGGTGGAAGCATTGGAATACTCTTCCAATACCTATATGGTCCAAATTGCCCTTAAGATGATGGGGCAACCCTACACTCCAAACATGACCTTACAAGTGGATCAGGTTGAACCGGCTATGAAAAAACTGCGCTCTAGTTTTGCGGAATATGGTCTTGGAACATCAACGGGGATTGACCTTCCCAATGAATCGACCGGTTTTATTCCAAAAGACTACACAGTCGGCAATTATTTGACCAATGCCTTTGGTCAGTTTGATAACTATACACCGATGCAATTGGCCCAGTATGCGGCAACGGTAGCGAATGATGGGAAGAGGGTGAGTCCTCATGTTGTTGAAGGCATCTATGACAATAATGATCAAGGGGGGCTTGGTCAGTTGAAAAAAGCGATCGAAACCAAGGAGCTCAATCAGGTCCATATCTCAGCGGAGGACATGACTTTGATCAAGCAAGGGTTCTACCAAGTTGCGAATGGTACGAGTGGGTTGACGACAGGGAAAACCGTCGGTCAAGGTGCTAGTGTTTCCATTAGTGCCAAGACCGGTACGGCCGAAACCACTGTCGATGGAGGTAAACAAGCCATTAATACCAATGTGGTGGCTTATGCACCGTCAAACAATCCAAAGATTGCGGTAGCAGTGGTCTTTCCACATAATACCAATCTACAAGCGACGGTCAGTCATTCCATTACGCGTGACATTATTAACTTATACAATCAGAAACACCCCATGAATTAGAAAGGAAACTATGCTTTATCCAGCACCTATTGCAAAATTAATTGACAGTTATTCGAAGTTGCCAGGAATTGGGATCAAAACAGCGACTCGTCTGGCTTTTTACACCATTGGTATGTCAGATGATGATGTGAATGAATTTGCCAAGAATTTACTGAATGCCAAGCGTGAGCTGGGGTATTGCAGTATTTGTGGCAATTTAACCGATGAAGAAACCTGCGAGATTTGTCGAGATGAAACGCGGGATCCATCCCTCATTCTGGTTGTAGAAGATAGCAGGGATGTATCTGCTATGGAAAATATCCAGGAATACCATGGTCGTTACCATGTCTTACATGGCTTGATCTCGCCCATGAATGGTGTGGGACCTGACGACATCAATCTCAAAAGTTTGATTAGTCGCTTGATGGATGGAACAGTCACTGAGGTGATTGTTGCGACCAATGCGACGGCAGACGGGGAAGCGACATCTATGTATATCTCGCGTGTGCTCAAGCCAGCAGGGATCAAAGTGACCCGTTTGGCACGGGGATTGGCAGTTGGAGCCGATATCGAGTATGCGGACGAAGTGACCTTGCTTCGCGCGATTGAAAATCGGACAGAATTATAAGAGAAGTTCTTTCGAAAGGGCTATCATTGTGGTATACTATCAAGTAAGAAATCAAGGGAACAATTAGGGAGAAACTATGAGTAAACAAGACTTAATCCTGTTGTATGGTGGACGTAGTGCAGAACGTGAAGTATCTGTTCTTTCAACAGAAAGCGTGATGCGCGCGATTGATTACCAAGCATTTTCGGTTCAAACCTACTTTATTACGCAGTCAGGAGACTTCATCCAGACGCAAGCTTTTGAAGAGAAACCAGCGGATGATGAGAAATTGATGACCAATGAGACAGTGGACTGGTCTAAAAAAGTGGCTCCATCTGCGATTTACAAGGAAGGAGCAGTAGTCTTTCCAGTTCTTCATGGACCGATGGGAGAAGATGGTTCCATTCAAGGATTCTTAGAAGTCTTGAAAATGCCTTATGTCGGCTGTGGTATCCTAGCTTCCAGTGTGGCCATGGACAAGATCACGACCAAACGGGTCTTGGAGTCTGCAGGAATTCCGCAAGTTCCTTATGTAGCTGTAGTGGAAGGCGATGACGTGGATGAGAAAATTGCTGCAATTGAAGCGACTCTCCCTTATCCGGTTTTCACCAAACCATCCAATATGGGTTCTAGCGTAGGGATTTCAAAATCTGAAAACCAAACAGAGCTTCGGGCTGCTCTTGAATTAGCCTTTAAATACGATAGCCGTGTTTTAGTAGAACAAGGAGTCAATGCGCGTGAGATTGAAGTTGGACTGCTTGGAAACTATGATGTGAAGAGCACCTTGCCAGGTGAAGTTGTGAAAGATGTGGCCTTCTATGATTATGATGCCAAATACATCGACAACAAAATTACCATGGCGATTCCGGCTCAATTGGACCCTGAGGTTGTGAAAACCATGCGGACCAACGCAGAGAAAGCCTTTCGTGCGATCGGTGGTCTGGGCTTAGCGCGTTGTGATTTCTTCTATACCGATAAAGGAGAGATCTTCTTAAACGAACTCAATACCATGCCTGGATTTACCCAATGGTCTATGTATCCTCTGCTTTGGGACAATATGGGACTCAACTATACAGATTTGATCACCAAGTTAGTAGAGCTTGGAAAAGAAGTCTTCCAAAAACACGAAGCGCATTTGTTGTAAGAAAAGAGAGAGTGGGACAGAAATCGGTAATTCGTTAGAATTCGATTTCGTCGTCCCACCTCCGCACAGTTGAGTAGGGCTGTAAAAGCTGATGAAATCAGCGTAGTAGAGCCCACTCAATCACTGCGTCTTGCTCGACAATCCAAAAATAATTGAGAGGCTAGGACTTCTGTCCCAGCCACTTTTTTTGTGGTCTAGAATATGGTATAATGAGAAGAATTTGATAGGAGCGTCCAAATCTTTGAGGACGTTACGGAGAACTGAGGAGTCGGATATGAATCTCACATTACATGAAGTTGCTCATCTAGTACATGCAAAAAATGATATCAGCCAATTTGAAGATGTGGCCCTCGTCAATCCGGAATTTGACAGCCGTTTGATTGGGCCTGGAGACCTGTTTGTTCCTTTAAAGGGAGCGCGTGATGGTCATGACTTTATTGAGACTGCTTTTGAAAACGGAGCCGTAGCCACTTTTTCAGAGAAAGTGGTAGAAGGCCACCCTTATATTTTGGTGGAAGATGTGCTGAGCGCTTTTCAAACACTAGCTGCAGCCTATCTTCAAAAGACAAAAGTGGATGTTTTTGCAGTAACAGGGTCAAATGGTAAAACCACCACAAAAGATATGTTGGCCCAGCTTTTGTCTACCACCTACCTGACCTATAAAACACAAGGAAACTATAATAACGAAATTGGTCTTCCTTATACGGTTTTGCATATGCCAGAAGGGACAGACAAACTCGTCCTTGAAATGGGGCAAGACCATCTAGGAGATATCCATCTCTTGTCAGAACTGGCGCATCCAAAAGCTGCTATTGTCACCTTGATTGGGGAAGCCCATTTGGAATTTTTTAAAGATCGAAGTGAGATCGCAAAAGGAAAACTTCAGATTGCGGATGGGATGCCAGAAGGCGGTCTTCTGGTAGTTCCAGCTGATCCGATCGTCAATGCCTACCTCCCTGAAAATCAAACAGTCGTCCGCTTTGGGCCAGACGAGGAGATTTTTATTACTGAGTTAATTGAGCGAAAGGATAGCTTAACTTTCCGAGCGAATTTCTTAGAAGAAGCGATTGATCTTCCGGTAACAGGAAAATACAATGCGACCAATGCCATGATTGCAGCTTATGTTGCTTTGAAAGAAGGAGTGAGTGAAGCTGCAATTCGTGATAGTTTTGAAACCTTGCAATTGACGCGCAACCGGACAGAATGGAAGAAGGCCAGTAACGGAGCGGATATCCTATCCGATGTCTACAATGCCAATCCAACGGCTATGCGCCTAATCTTAGAAACTTTCTCTACCATTCCTGCTAATCCAAATGGTCGAAAATTAGCCGTCCTGGCAGATATGAAAGAACTAGGGGAGCAATCTGTAGATCTGCACAACCAAATGATTCTTAGCCTCTCGCCAGATGTCTTGGATACGGTTATTTTCTACGGCCAAGACATTGCAGGATTGGCTCAGTTAGCAAGTCAGATGTTCCCACTCGGACATGTCTATTATTTCAAGAAGACAGCTGAGGAAGATCAGTTTGAGGATATGGTTAAACAAGTCAAGGAAAGCTTGAAAGAGCAAGACCAAATCCTTATAAAGGGAAGTAATTCCATGAATTTGGCAAAATTGGTAGAGGAATTGGAGAATGGTAAGTAATAATGTACTGAAGGACATTCAGCGCTTGATTTCAATCACCAATACAGGCTTAGCGTTCTCAAAAGATCCATTTGATCAAGAGCGTTACCAGGATATTCGTGAAATTTTACAGGATCTTGTGAGAGAAACGACTAATCTGAATTCACAAGAATTATCGGATTTGTTTCGACCGACAAACTATTATGACACCCCCTTAATTGATGTTAGGGCTTGGATTGTCAAAGATAGAAAACTTTGTCTGGTGAAAGGTCAGGGAGAAGAGACCTGGGCTTTGCCAGGTGGTTTTGGTGAGGTTGGCTATTCTCCTAAAGAAAATATTTTAAAGGAAATCCAAGAAGAAACGGGCTATGTAGCACGTGTCAATCGGTTGTTGGCAGTATTTGACACCAATCGCTACCAATTGCAAAGCCGCCAATATGTGAAATTGGTATTTGAATGTGAATTGCTGGATGGAAGTTTTCAACAGAATCAGGAAATTTCCGATCTTGCATTTTTTGAGAGAGAGAAAATGCCTGCTCTTTCTACCAAGCGCAATACAGAAGAACAATTGAACTTCCTTTGGGAGGTTTATGATGGGAAACGAGATTTGTATTGTGATTAAAAACGATCTATAAACTAAAGGAATATGAACATGACACTTTGGGATTTATTGTTTACGAACCAAAAATCAGCCCCGCCCGAGTTTGGTCTCTGGTATTTTTTCCTACCAGCTTCCTTGTTGGTGGTTGGCTACTTTTCTATCAAATATGCGCAGTCAAAAAGCTACCAACGCTTTTGGTACTGGGCACAATTGATTCAAGTCTTGACCATCAATGCTTGGTATATTCTCGCCCACATGCCTTTGACGGATAATTTGCCTTTTTATCATTGTCGCTTGGCCATGCTTGCAATACTCTTTGCTCCGAGAGGAACCTATATCAAGCAATATTTTGCCTTGTTGGGAGTTCTAGGATCCATTGCGGCCTTGGTTTATCCAGCCTTTGACCCCTTCCCATTCCCCCATATTACCGTGCTCAATCTGATTTTTAGTCACTGGGCCTTGTTTGCCAATAGTTTGATTTACCTGCAAGATTTTTATCAGTCGGAAAAACAAGACAGCTTACGAATTGTTAAGATCACTTTTGGAATGAATGCAGTCATCTTTTTGGTCAACCTCTTGACCAGAGGAGATTACGGCTTCTTAAAGCGTCCACCAATCATTGGAGACCACGGTGCTCTTTTGAACTACCTCTTGGTCAGCATCGTGATGGTGGCCGGTATTTGCTTGGTCAATCAACGCTATAAATACAAATACAAGATGGTCGAAGAGAATATAGTTTCGCGTTCAGAATAAAAAGAGCAGATAAGGGAAAGAAATCATGACACTTTGGGACTTATTTTTCACCAGTCAACCAACGGCCCCTCCTCAATTGGGGGTCTGGTATTTCTTATTGCCGACTTCATTGGTGGTAGTGGGAGTTCTGTCCATTCGATTTGCTCATTCTAAAGGCTATCAAAACTTTTGGTATTGGGGGCAGTTGATCCAGTTGCTCATTATCAACTCTTGGTATCTAGCTGCTCGCTTGCCTCTTTCAGAGAGTCTTCCCTTCTATCATAGTCGGATGGCCATGTGGATCATTCTTTTGGCGCCCAAGGGCAGCTTCAAACAATATTTTGCTCTCGTGGGAGTCTTTGGCTCCATTATGGCCTTGGTTCATCCTGTTTTTTATCCCTACCCTTTTCCTCACGTTTCCTCGATCAACAATGTCTTTGGTCACTGGGCTCTCCTGGCCAACAGTTTAATCTATCTGGTTCAATCCTACCAGGTGGAAGAAGGGTCTGTTTGGAAAATCTGTCAGATGACTGTTGGGGTCAATGCCATTATTCAGCTTGCCAATCTCGCAACAGGTGGAAACTACGGCTTTATGCGTCGCCCTCCTGTGATCGGTGACCATGGTCTTGTGTTCAACTATTTAATCGTGACGGTACTCATGACGGGGACACTGATTTTCATCAATACGATCGTTCAGTACAGTAAGAAAAGAAGAATACCTAAATCTGTTTAAATAAGGAGATTTTATGCATCATTTTTTCACTACAGAATCAACAGCACCACCAGCAATCTCAGCACTTTGGTATAGTGTGATGGTCTTGTTAATTGTGACAGCGATTATGATGTCACTTCGTTATTATCAGAATGAGCAATTTCGCAAATGCTTTCAATATTTACAAGGCTTCCAGTTAATTTGCTTGTATCTTTGGTATTTTGCCTACCACATTCCTTGGTCCAATAGCTTACCATTTTATCATTGCCGCTTGGCCATGTTTGCGGTCTTGTTTTTACCAGACCGCTGGAAAAGCAAACAGTTCTTTGCCTTGATGGGAGTGAGTGGAGCCATCTTTGCTTTAGGCTATCCAGTCTTTGATCCCTATACTTTCCCTCATATTACGAGCTTTTCTTTCCTCCTCGGACATTACTGTCTTTTAATCAATTCCTTGATTTATCTCTTGAGATGGTATGATCGAAACCTCTTAAAAAATAGTCAGATTGTTCTCTATACCTTTGCCTTAGATTTATTCCTGGTTGGAGTCAATCAATTGACAGGAGGAAATTATGGCTTGATGGCCCGACCTCCGATTATGAGAGGGGATAAGGTGTGGCTTAATTATCTGGTTGTATCCAGTATTTTAGCCCTTGCTTTATTACTCTTTAATCAGTTCTTCAGTCGCAGAAGTGAGCGGGTGAAAGTGAGAAAATAACCATGATTGAAGAGGACTAGAATCTACGGATTTCGGTCTTTCTTTTTGCTCTCAAAGAAGAATCATCGTTGAAAAAAGTGCCTATTTTCGCTATAATAGGACAGATAGAGAAATTGAGGAGAAATCTGATGTAGAGATGGATTTGTAAATTTATCAGAAAATAAAAAGAGAAAGAATTAGGAACATGAACGTACAAGAAGAAATTAAAAAACGCCGTACCTTTGCCATTATCTCCCACCCGGATGCTGGTAAAACGACGATTACAGAGCAGTTGCTCTACTTTGGGGGAGAGATTCGGGAAGCCGGTACTGTCAAAGGGAAGAAAACAGGAAATTTTGCTAAATCTGACTGGATGGATATCGAGAAGCAACGTGGGATTTCGGTAACCTCATCTGTTATGCAGTTCGACTATGATGGCAAACGGGTCAATATCCTTGATACGCCAGGGCACGAGGACTTCTCAGAAGATACTTATCGGACCTTGATGGCGGTGGATGCTGCCGTCATGGTGGTAGACTCTGCCAAAGGGATTGAAGCTCAAACCAAGAAATTGTTTGAGGTTGTGAAACACCGTGGCATTCCCGTCTTTACCTTTATGAATAAGCTGGACCGTGACGGTCGTGAGCCACTGGACCTCTTACAAGAATTAGAAGAAGTCTTGGGAATCGCCAGTTACCCAATGAACTGGCCGATTGGGATGGGGAAAGCCTTTGAGGGACTCTATGACCTTTATAACCAACGTTTGGAACTCTATAAAGGAGACGAGCGTTTTGCTAGTCTAGAAGACGGAGACAAGCTTTTTGCCAACAACCCTTTCTACGAGCAAGTAAAAGACGATATCGAACTCTTGCAAGAAGCAGGAAATGACTTTTCAGAAGAAGCCATCCTTGCGGGTGAATTGACTCCCGTCTTCTTCGGCTCAGCCTTAACCAATTTTGGAGTACAGACTTTCTTGGAAACCTTCCTCAAGTTTGCTCCAGAGCCACACGGCCACAAGAAGACAGATGGGGAACTTGTCGATCCTTATGATAAGGATTTCTCAGGATTTGTCTTTAAGATTCAGGCCAACATGGATCCTCGTCACCGCGACCGGATCGCCTTTGTGCGGATCGTATCTGGCGAATTTGAGCGTGGGATGAGCGTCAACCTGCCTCGTACTGGTAAGGGCGCTAAGTTATCTAACGTGACTCAATTTATGGCCGAAAGCCGTGAAAATGTCAGCAATGCTGTAGCAGGAGACATCATTGGGGTTTACGATACCGGTACTTATCAGGTTGGAGATACTTTGACAGTGGGCAAAAACAAGTTTGAATTTGAACCACTGCCAACCTTTACGCCTGAAATCTTCATGAAAGTGTCAGCTAAGAACGTCATGAAGCAAAAATCCTTCCACAAAGGGATTGAGCAATTGGTGCAAGAAGGAGCTATTCAGCTCTACACCAACTACCAAACAGGTGAATACATGTTAGGTGCTGTTGGTCAACTTCAGTTTGAAGTCTTTAAGCACCGGATGGAAAATGAATACAATGCCGAAGTGGTCATGAGCCCAATGGGTAAAAAGACAGTTCGCTGGATCAAACCAGAAGACTTAGATGAGCGCATGTCTTCAAGCCGAAATATCTTGGCGAAGGACCGCTTTGACCAACCTGTCTTCCTCTTTGAAAACGACTTTGCCCTCCGCTGGTTTGCGGATAAGTATCCAGACGTTGAGCTGGAAGAAAAGATGGGGTAAGGAATTTTTCAAAACTGATCCATAACAAAAAAATAAGAAAACGAAAATCTATCCGTTTTCGCTTATAAAGGAGAAATGATGGGATTATTAAGTGGTTTGATGGGCAATGCCTCTCAAAAAAATGTTGATAAAGTAGAAAGAGATCTGGAAGATATCTTGGTGCCGGGAGAGCAAGTCACACTTGCTTTTAGCTTGATTCGTGATTTAATCGTCTTTACAGAGTTTCGTTTGATCTTGGTGGATAAGCAAGGAGTAACAGGAAAGAAAACGTCCTACAAATCCCTTCCTTATCGCTCGATCTCTCGATTTTCAGTCGAAACTTCCGGTCATTTTGATTTGGATGCCGAATTAAAAATCTGGGTCTCTTCTGCAGTCGAGCCTTCAGAAGTTTTACAATTCAAGAGTGACAGCAGCGTCATTGAAATCCAGCAAGCATTAGCCAGTGCAGTTTTTAAATAAAAATATCATTTTGATAGAGAACAGTTGAGAAAGGAGACGGAATGTTTATCGAAAAACAATTGGGTCAAGATCGGAAATGGATCAATATCGACTCGGATATGATTGCTGAAAACTCATATCTTTATAAAAAATACGAGATTGACAAAGAAACCATTGAGTACGCGATGGATAAGAACGAACGTGCCCATATGGATTATAATCGAGAAAACGGTACGATCACATTTATCTACAATGTATTGGATTTAGAAAAGGACAAGGAATACTACGAAACCATCCCTATGACCTTTATCGTTCAAGATACGCGACTCGTGACCATCAGTAACCAGGACAATGCCTATATCATTGAACAAATGGTTCGCTATTTGGAAAGCCATGGGGAGTTGTCGATCTATAAGTTGCTTTTTGCAGGTCTTGAAATGATCAGTAATGCTTATTATCCGATTATTGATCGCTTAGATAAGCACAAGGATGAACTCAATCGTTTGCTTCGAAAGACAACGACGACCAAGAATCTTTATGCCCTGTCTGACCTTGAGACCGGTATGGTCTATCTGGTCGCAGCAGCCAAGCAAAATCGGATGTTGCTAGAACATATTAAAGCGCATGCCATTTATCGCAGGATGAATGATATTGAAAAAGAGCAGTTTGATGATGCCATGATCGAAGCGCGTCAGTTGGCTTCGATGACTGAGTTGATTTCCAATGTCTTGCAACAGTTGTCAGGATCTTACAACAATATCCTAAACAACAACTTGAATGACAACTTGACAACCCTAACCATCTTTGAAGCCTTGTTGGCGGTTTTAGCCGTTATCACCGGTTTCTTTGGAATGAATATCCCTCTTCCTATGACAAAGGATCCCAATGCTTGGATTTATGTATCCGTATGTAGCTTTATATTATGGCTCATTTTGGGAAAGGTTATGCGGTGGATTGTGAAACAAAGATAAAAAAGAGGCTTGGAGAAATCCGAGCCTCTTCGTATCTAGAATAATCTGAGAAATAGGAACCATCTAGACACCTGCCCTCCTCTCCAAAGAAGGGGCAGTGTGAATAGTTCATCGACTGTACAAAATCTTCTTGGAAATAGTAGGAGTAGATTTAATAGTACTGAGTGGTTCTAAATAAATCAGAACTTAGAATAAATCGTTGAATCAGATAAAATGATCCTATTTCTTTATACAGAAATATTTTAGATACTAACTGTATTATACATATTTATTTGTAAAAACGCAAGAACTACCAAAAAAAGTTTTTCCGAAGTTTTTATACTCCTATTTAAAGGGATTCTTGAACGGTGTCAGAAGAAAGTCAGCTAAATCTAGGGGAAACTGCCCTCTTGACTATTTTCAAGTTTTTAAAAATTTTTCCTAAAAAATAAAATTATTCTCCTTTGACTATCATTTGGTCGTCCATTGTGTTATACTAGATAAGTTGCAAACTTGTATGAGAGAAATGCTGGTGAGATGGAACAATTAGAAAAGGAATGTTGGTCAATCTCCCACAAGGAGGATCTTGGTGTCTTTTCGTTTGGAAAACGACTTTAATCAACCAAATCCGCTAGTGCGAAAACATTTTTCGCAGAAGGGAATTCCATAAAAAAACGATTGGGTTTTCCTTTAGATGAGTCTTGCGACAGGTAACCGGGAAGGAGACTTCCTATGCAATCAGTGCGTTTTCGCATTGAAAAGAAGTGTGATAAAGTGGCTTCGCACCACTTTTTAGAAAGAAGAAAGAATTGAAATTCAATGAATTTAACTTATCTGCTGAATTATTAGCAGAAATCGAAAAAGCTGGCTTTGTAGAAGCGAGCCTGATCCAGGAACAAACCATTCCGTTGGCTCTTGAAGGAAAAGATGTCATCGGTCAAGCGCAAACAGGGACCGGTAAAACGGCTGCTTTTGGTCTTCCAACTTTGGAGAAGATTGATGTTGATAACACAGTAATCCAAGCCCTTGTTATTGCCCCGACACGTGAGTTGGCGGTTCAAAGTCAGGAAGAACTCTTCCGTTTTGGACGCAGCAAGGGTGTCAAAGTCCGCTCTGTCTATGGTGGATCAAGCATTGAAAAGCAAATCAAAGCCTTGAAGTCAGGTGCTCATATCGTTGTGGGAACCCCTGGACGCTTGCTAGATTTGATCAAGCGCAAGGCCTTGAAACTCGATCATATTGAAACCTTGATCTTGGATGAAGCAGATGAAATGCTTAACATGGGCTTTTTGGAAGATATCGAAGCTATCATTAGCCGTGTTCCAGAAACACGTCAAACCTTGCTCTTTTCAGCAACGATGCCAGAAGCCATTAAACGCATTGGTGTTCAGTTTATGAAAGAGCCCGAACACGTTAAGATTGCGGCCAAAGAATTGACCACCGACTTGGTCGATCAATACTATATTCGTGTCAAAGAAGGCGAAAAGTTTGATACCATGACTCGATTGATGGATGTCGAGCAACCGGAGCTTGCCATTGTCTTTGGTCGGACTAAACGCCGGGTCGATGAATTGACGCGTGGCTTGAAGATCCGTGGTTTCCGAGCAGAAGGGATTCACGGAGATTTGGATCAAAACAAACGTCTCCGTGTCCTTCGTGACTTTAAAAATGGGAACTTGGACGTCTTGGTGGCAACGGACGTTGCGGCACGTGGGTTGGACATTTCAGGTGTGACCCATGTCTACAACTACGATATTCCACAAGATCCAGAAAGCTATGTTCACCGGATCGGACGGACAGGTCGTGCTGGGAAAACAGGGCAATCCATTACCTTTGTTTCGCCAAATGAAATGGGCTATTTGCAAATCATTGAGAACTTGACCAAAAAGCGGATGAAGGGAATGAAACCTGCAACAGCAGAAGAAGCCTTCCAAGCGAAAAAACAAGTAGCGCTGAAGAAAATTGAGCGAGACTTTGAGGATGAGAAAATCCGGACTAACTTTGAGAAGTTTGGTAAAGATGCTCGCAAATTGGCTGCAGAATTCACTCCTGAAGAATTGGCTATGTATATCTTAAGCTTGACCGTTCAAGATCCAGATAGTCTTCCAGAAGTTGAAATTGCGCGTGAAAAACCATTGCCATTTAAACCATCTGGTGGTGGCTTTGGTGGGAAAGGCAAAGGGGGCCGTGGAAATGGCCGTCGTGGAGACCAACGCCGTGATCGAAATCGCAGAGATGACCGTGAAGGTGGACGCCGTGATTTCAAACGCAAGTCCAATAAAAATAGCCGAGACTTTGAGGGCAAAGGTAATAAACGTCCTCATCGCACTTCCAATGAAAAGAAAAATGGCTTTGTCATCCGCAATAAAGGGGATAAATAAATTTTAAAGACGGTCTAGTAATAGGTCGTCTTTAAAATGAAAATCAAAAATACAAGGGTTAACTTGCTGTTAACCCTTGTATATTTATAAGGAGACCTAAATGATAACTGACCCTTTTAGAAAAAATGTATCATGATAAGGAGCATCCTAAAAAAGTCAGAAAACAGAAAGAACGGATTCCTAAAAAGGAATTTTTCTGTTAACATATTAAGTTTACAATTATTTCTAAGCTTTGTCAAGGTTTTTTTCTTCTTTTTTTAAAAATTTTTAACTAAAAAGATAAAAATTGACAATCTTAGCTAAAAGGTTATAATGAATATGATAACTATATTAATTATAAAGAGGTGGCGTCCATGGTGATTGCATTAAAAAATGATGATCTAGAAGTGCACTTTAAGACATTTGGAGGGGAATTGAGCTCCATTAGAAGTAAAGAAGGCATAGAATATCTCTGGCAAGGGGATCCAGAGTATTGGTCAGGACAAGCGCCGGTTCTGTTTCCGATTTGCGGGAGTGTTCGTAATGGCCAAGTGCAGTATCATCTAAAAGATGGAGTGAAGACAGGCCAGCTTCCAAGACACGGCCTCATTCGCAAGAGAGAGTTTGAACTCAAAGAACAAACAGACAATCGTCTTGTCTTTGAAATCACCTCTAACGAAGAGAGCCTGCAAAATTATCCCTACCATTTTCGAGTTGAAATCGTTTATGAATTGCAAGGGAAAGAAATCACTATCACCTATCGTGTACAAAATCTAGAGTCTGATCAAGTCATGCCTTATTTCATTGGAGGGCATCCAGCTTTTCATTGTCCCCTTTTAGCAGATGAAGACTATGAAGACTACGAGTTGATTTTTGAAAAAGAAGAAACCTGCAGCGTCCCTCTCTTGTTCACAGAAACTGGATTGGTCGATCGCCTGCAGCGGACGCCATTTTTCGATCATAAGCGTAGCCTACCTTTGCGACATGAACTATTTGAAAAAGATGCCATTATTTTAGATCAGTTAGCCTCTAAATCTGTGAAGCTTATCTCGAAAAAATCAGGTAAAGGTTTGGAATTTGATTTTGCAGATTTTGAAAATCTGGTCCTTTGGTCTACTAATAACAAGGGCCCCTTCATTGCCTTAGAGCCTTGGACAGGTATTTCCACATCTGCAGAAGAGGGCGATTTCTTCGAAGACAAAAAAGGTGTGATCCAGTTGGCCCCTCAAGAGACGCGGAGTCATCAGTACCGTATCACCATTTTGTAAATGAAAAACCGTTGGACTATGGAGTCCGACGGTTTTTTTTGATATAGTTTAGCTTTTCCTGGCGGGATTTCTTTTTAAAGAGAGCTTCGGCAGACATCGCAGAGGGTTTATCTGGATAGGATTCTTTGTAAAGAAGTTTAACGGGGAGGCGAGCCCGTGTGTATTTGGCGCCTTTTCCAGCATTGTGAGTCTTTAGGCGTTTTTCGACATCCGTGGTGTAGCCAGTGTAGAGGGAGCCATCCGCACACTCTAGGACATACATGTAAGCCTTAGTTTCCATAGTAGATCTCATGAATCTCGTCTGTATAGCTGCCGTCTTCATTGTGAATAAAGAGGGGAGGCAGAATTTTTAAACCATCCAGTGAGCCATCCTTGATCGCCTCAATCAACAACATATTCGCCTCTTTGGTCATTTTGGGATAGACAAACTGGATCCGCTTAGGTGCAAGATTGTAACGCTTCATGGTTTCGATGATATCTAAAAAGCGATCTGGACGATGGACCATCGCTAAGCGACCATTTGATTTGAGAACCCGCTGGGCCACATGGCAAATCTCATCTAAGTTGGTCGTAATTTCATGTCGAGCTAAGAGGTAGTGTTCACTCTCATTGAGATTGGAATGCTCATCTACCTTGAAATAAGGAGGATTGCAGAGGATAATATCCACCTTACTGCCCTTGATATGTTGAGGCAAATGCTTAAGGTCATCGGTGATCATGGACATTTGCTGGTTCAAGTCATTGAGGGCAATGGAGCGGGTAGCCATATCCGCTAGACGTTCCTGAATTTCGACACCAATGATCTGGGCCTCTGTTCGGGTACTTGCAAAAAGTCCCACGGCCCCATTTCCAGCGCAGAGATCTACGATCAAGCCCCGCTTGGGCAATTTTGGAAAGCGCGAGAGGAGGACGCTATCCACGGAGTAACTAAAGACTTCCCGATTTTGTATAATTTTCACATCACTTGAAAAGAGCTGATTGACGCGCTCGCCGTCTTTTAATTCGATATCTGTCATGGCTCTATTATAGCATGAAAAGAGGCTTGGGGAAAGATCGATAAAACATAAAAAATTGAGAGTAAAAACTCTCAACTTTTTTAATCAAATTCATATTTTTGGAGAATCGTAGTGAGGATAAAGACTCCTGTAAAGATAGCCATCAATGCCAGATAAACTGGGAAAGTAGTGGCTGTAAGGAGGGAAATCTCGATCAAGTTTTTTAGCACGACCGCAGATGCGTAGAATCCTACAACAGAGAAGAGGATGAGGAGGGCTCGCCAGATATTTAGTGGAAGGCAGGCACGGATGACGGATAGGAAACCGATGGATCCAAGTAAGTAATAGGATACAGTAGACATATCGGCTGCAGACCAACCATGGCTTGCTCCCCAAAGGCGAATGAACAAGACGCTAAAGACGACCATCAAGGCGCTTGGTAAGGCTAACAGAAGGGAACGTCTTAAGAAGTGTTTTTCAACCGGTTTGATATTGCGTTCAAAGGTCAACACAAATGGTGGGAACCCTTCGACGAATTGGTCAATCAAGGTGATTTGAATAGGGATGAATGGAAAAATCAGCAAATAATTGACGTTGAAGAAAAGGGCACTGGCGATACAGATAATAGCCAAGAGGAAGGAATAGATCGTTTTGATGAAGAAAATCGGAGCGATTCGTCCAATGTTATTGACCACACGACGACCTTCGAATAGAATTTCTGGAACATCATTAAAGTCAGAGTTCAAAAGAACGATATTGGCAATTTGACGGGTTGCAGGATCTCCTTCAGCCATTACGATGGAGCAGTCAGCTTCACGAAGAGCGAGGATATCATTGACCCCGTCTCCAGTCATAGCTGTCGTCCGACCAGCTGCTTTCAAGGTTTGGATGAGCAGTTTCTTTTGGTGAGGAGACACGCGTCCAAAGATGGCTGTTTCCTCTGCTTGATCCACTAATTGATCATCCGAGATAGTAGAACAATCGATGTAGTTTTCGTAGTTTTTGAAGCCCGCTTGTTGAGCAATATAAGAGACTGTTACAGGGTTGTCACCAGAGATGATCTTAAGATCCACGCCTTCAGAGCGAAGATACTCGAGGGTATCAGAAGCCCCTTCACGAATGGGGTCCGTAATCTCAATAACGGCAATTCCTTCAAGATTTTCAGGCAGTTTCAATTCTTGCATGCTGATCCGTTCTGAACTGTGGGCTAAGACGAGAACGCGCGATCCACGGCCTTGTGCTTCGACGACAGCAGTTGGATTTTCTTGAAGGAGCATTTCAGGAGCACCGAGAAAGACGGTGCCAAGATTGGAGAGGTGCATGGCTCCCCATTTCCGATCGCTTGAGAAAGGAATAATGTTTTCTGCAGTATAAGCATGCTCCAACTCTCCATAAGCCTTGCGAATAGCTTGAGCAGTAGGATTGGTGTCCTCGCTATTTTGCATGTATGCTGAAAGGATAACTTTGATGGTTTCCTCAGAAAAATGATCAGATAAGCTATGGAGAGATTCGACTGTCATCTTCCCTTGAGTGATGGTACCGGTCTTATCAAGACACAAGGTATCCACACGCGCCAGGGTTTCTACTGAGTACATTTCTTGGACAAGAACCTTGCGCATACCGAGCTTAATCACCGCTGTCAAAAGAGACGTAACTGTCAGTAAAGCGATTCCCTTTGGCAACATTCCCAAGAGAGCTGTGGAAGAATTCACGACAGAATCCTTGATCGGTAACATCTTGATCAACAGTGCTTCAAAGAAGAGGGCAAGGCCAAATGGGATGATAATTTTACCAGTGAAGCTCGAAATTTTCGCTAAGTTATAAAGAATACGCGAATTGATAGGCTTCAAGGTTTTGGCTTCCATCATCAGTTTGTTGGCATAGTTGTTTGCTCCAACTCGCTTGACACGGGCATAGACTTGACCACTGGCAATATAACTACCAGAAAGCAGTTCATCGCCAACTTCTTTTAAGACCAGATCACTCTCACCAGTCAGCATAGCCTCATTGGCTTCTGCAATACCGGACATGACTTCGGCATCACTAGGGATCTGCTCACCCGAAGATAAGAGCATTAAATCACCGAGAACAAGCTTTTCTGGTGGAATCGCATCTTTTTCCCCGTCACGAATGACAGTCACTAGCTCTCGACTCATGAGGTTGAGTTTATCAATCATCCGCTTAGCGCGCATCTCGGTCATGATCCCTGTAATGGCATTGAAGCAAATGACTGCGAAAAAGATCATATTGCTCCAAGCCTGTACAGCAGCTAAGGCCACAGCAATCACAAAGTTTAAGGTATTAAACAAGGTGAAGACGTTGCGCTTGATAATTTGCCAGGTGCTGGTACTTGTATTCGTTGTAAAATCATTGGTTTGTCCGCGATCCATTTTCTTGCGGACTTCACTGAGGGACAAGCCCTTTAAATCAATAGTTTCCATAGACAATATGATATCATTTTTTTGAAAAAAAGACTATCTAGAATCGGTCCGCTGAGACAATTTCTATCTAAAAAAAGTTTGCGGTCAAAATCAGGATACGGTATAATAAGAAAGAACCTTTTACAGGATGAAATATCTTGTAGAGAGACGAATGAAATGGATTTGAGGAACAACTATGTTTTATACCTATTTACGTGGCCTTGTTGCCTTTATTCTGTGGGTTTTAAATGGGAATGCCCATTACCATCATAAGGACAATATTCCAGATCGAGAAGAGAACTACATCTTGGTATCCCCTCACCGAACTTGGTGGGATCCAGTCTATATGGCCTTTGCGACCAAGCCAAAGCAATTTATCTTTATGGCGAAAAAAGAGCTCTTCACCAATCGTATTTTTGGCTGGTGGATTCGCATGTGTGGGGCTTTTCCGATCGACCGTGAAAATCCAGGAGCAGAAGCTATTAAGTATCCTGTCAATATGCTGAAAAAGAGCAACCGTTCCTTGATTATGTTCCCAAGTGGAAGCCGTCATTCTCAAGACGTCAAAGGCGGTGTTGCCATCATTGCCAAAATGGCGAAGGTCCGTATCATGCCAGTGACTTATACTGGTCCAAGAGACTTGAAAGGGTTGGCAACGGGTGAACGCATTGATATGAACTTTGGACATCCCATTGATATTTCGGATATTAAAAAGATGAATGACGAAGGAGTGGCAGAAGTTGCCCGCCGTATCCAAGAGGAGTTTGATCGCTTGGATGCGGAAGCACAAGCGATCAACACCCCAACAAAACCTTTTATCTTGATTCGTTTGTTAAAAATCCTTTTGATTCCCCTTGTCTTAGTCGTTGGCATCTTGACCTTGATCTTTAGTTACCTAGCAAGCTTTGTATGGGATCCAGACAAACATCGGAAAAACAAGTAAAAAAACTGAGAGTTTTGCTCAGTTTTTTTTATTTTTACGAATAATAAAAGTGAGAGGAGGTTTCTTATGGAGGATATCATCGAAAAAATCAAAGAATATAAGCTCTTTTTAGCTCTTACTGCTATCGGACTCTTACTTGGAGGGTATTTTCTTTTTCATCGACCTCAGTCAAGTGCATCCACCATACCGGATTTTTATCAGTCTTCTAGTTCAACTTCGAGCAAAGAAAAGGTGCAGACCGCTAGTTCCAAAGAAGAAAAGACGGCGACTTCTGTGTCTGATGCACCCGAGATCATTACGGTCGATGTCAAAGGAGCCGTCAAACAACCAGGTGTCTATGAGTTGCGCTCAGATAGCAGAGTCCACGATGCCATTCATAAGGCGGGTGGGATGACAGCAGATGCCAATAGCCAATCAGTCAACTTGGCGCAAAAACTCTCCGATGAAGCAGTGATCTATGTTGCTAAAGAAGGAGAGGATGTTCCAGCACTTGGAAGTTCAGAAAGTCCTGCAACTTCGTCAGCGCCAGCAGAAAAAACAGGCAAGGTTCATTTAAATCGAGCGACAGAGACAGAGCTCCAGACCGTATCGGGCATTGGCCAGAAACGTGCCCAGGACATTATCGCCTATCGCGAGGCAAATGGTCCTTTTCGATCAGTGGATGATCTGAAGAATGTTTCAGGAATCGGAGAGAAAACACTGGAGAAACTAAGAGATGCTTTCACGGTGGATTAAAAACCTTCCTTTTTCGCTTGTCCATCTCGCCTTTGTACTCCTATGGTTGTATTTTAGTGTTTATCAACCATCTTGGCTTTCGATCAGCGGTCTAGTAGTAGTGGGAATTTTAGCGGTTCATCACTATAAAGGGGAGCGCTCAAGTTTGCTAGGGCTTGCTTTAGCAATCCTTTGTTTTGCGGCCTTCTTTGTCTTTCAGCGAATACAAGATCATCCAGTACAAGTAGAAAGTCAGCCCCCAGCCCATTTACATCTGATCCCAGATACCATCAAGATCAATGGGGACGCCTTGTCTTTTCGTGCTAAAAATCAGGGAAGGACCTACCAAGTCTTCTACACTTTAAAATCAGAAAAAGAAAAACAGCATTGGCAAAGTCAAACTCATTTGTTGGAGTTGACGTATAAAGGTGCTATAGAAGAGCCAGAAGGGCAGCGAAATTTTAGAGGATTTGACTACCGGTCTTATTTGGAAACACAGGGCATTCACTATCAAATAAAAATTGAAACGATCCAATCTGCTCTCCCTATCCAAACTTGGAATGTTTTCGATTGCCTATCTCAATGGAGGCGCCAAGCCATTGTTTGGAGCAAGAAGCACTTTCCGCAACCGATGAACCAGTATATGACCGGCCTTCTTTTTGGCTATTTAGATACGGATTTTGAAGAGATGGACCAGCTTTACACGAGTTTAGGAATCATCCATTTATTCGCCTTATCTGGGATGCAGGTTGGCTTTTTCATCAATGGGATCCGGAAAGCTCTCTTACGTTTAGGAATCTTGCAAGAGACAGTCGATATCTGGATGGTTCCAATTTCTTTGGTCTATGCTGGCTTGACAGGTTTTTCTGTTTCAGTGGTTCGCAGCCTCTTGCAGAAGATCCTCTCTCAAAAGGGGGTCCGAGGGATGGAGAATATGGCGATGACCTTGATGATCTTAATGTTGCTCATGCCCAAGTTTCTCCTGACAGCTGGAGGGGTCTTGAGTTGTGCCTATGCCTTTATTTTGACCTTGGTAGATACCAGCTCTTATTCAGGACTTAAAAAGATACTAGTGGAAAGTTTCTGGATTAGCCTGGGGATTTTGCCCCTTTTGACCTATTACTTTAGCGTCTTTCAACCCTGGTCACTCCCTTTAACCTTCCTCTTTTCTTTCTTATTTGACCTTGTCCTTCTTCCAGGTTTAACGGTGCTATTTATCTTATCGATTCTAAAGCCCCTTACCATTTTTAACAGTTTCTTTCTTCTCATAGAGGAGTGTATTCGTTGGATTTCAAAGCTCACGTCGCTACCTTTGGTATTTGGTCAGCCAACGGGACCAGCTCTGATCGCTCTCTTCCTTCTTTTAGGGATCTTGTATGATCTTCGAAAGCAAAAAAAACGTCGTTTCCTGTTAATAGGCATGATTCTACTCATCTTTTGTTGGACCAAGCATCCTTTAGAAAATGAGATCACCATGGTGGATATCGGTCAAGGAGATAGTATCTTTTTACGTGATTGGAAAGGAAGAACCATATTGATTGATGTCGGAGGACGCGTCACTTTTAAAAGTGGAGAAAAGTGGCAAAAGCGCAGTCAATCTGCCAATGCGGATCAAACCTTGATTCCCTATCTCAAGAGTCGAGGTGTTGGAAAACTCGATGCTTTAGTCTTGACTCATACAGACCAGGACCATATGGGAGATATGGTGGAGGTTGCCAAACAAATCCCAGTTAAAAAAGTGTATGTCAGTCCAGGTAGTCTAACTAATTCTCAATTTCGAGAGAAATTGAAACAGCTTCATAGTCCGATTAAAGTAGTCCAAAGAGGGGATCAACTTCCTATTTTTGATCATCATCTAGAAGTCTTATCCCCTGATGAAGTGGGGGATGGTAAAAATGATGATTCGATTGTCCTCTATGGACAGTTCTATCAGAAACGATTTTTGTTCACGGGTGATTTGGAAGAAGCTGGAGAGAAAAAACTATTGAAAAACGATCCACAATTACAAGTGGATGTCTTGAAAGTAGGCCACCACGGATCAAAAGGTTCCTCTAGTGATGTGTTTTTAGACCAGTTACATCCTCAATTGGCCTTGATCTCTGTTGGAAAGAAAAATCGCTACCAGCATCCTCACAAAGAATTGCTCGATCGTCTAGAGGAACGATCCATTTCTTATCTTCGTACCGATGAAAGAGGAGCGATTCGCTTGATTGGGTGGGACCATTGGAGGGTAGAAACGGTCCGCTAGAGATGAGGAGAGGTTTGCTTTCTATGCTGAAAATTGCTATTATAGAAAGTGAAATCAATGTAAAGGTAGAATCGTATGAACGCATTTAAGCAATTTTGGATACAGTATGCAGATTTTTCAAGTAAGACCAGTCGGGCCCATTTTTGGCTAGCTTTTTTCTGGAATTCCCTGATTTCGTTGCCTCTTTGGGTTTTTTATATCGTGGCCTCTTTATCCCATCAAAATGCTCAAGAAACGCTCAATTTTTCAGCTGTTCATTCTAAGACAGGTTTATGGGCGCTCGCTTTCTTAGCATTCTTTTACTTCCTCATTTTAGTACCCAGTCAAGCCATTTGTGTACGTCGCTTGCGGGATGCGGGAATCCATTGGTCTTGGATTTTTTTGAACCTTGGTCCGGTTCTGCTCTATTTGTTGACGGGGCTAGATATTTTCCTATTTCTTTTGGGGATTACAGTTATTTCTCTCTTGATTCTCATGATGCTTCCAGGGAAAAACACCTTCCCACAACCAGTAGAAACTCCTATGGGAGTGGCTTCTGAACCACAGGTCACAGCGACAGGGGGGAGCTTTGGCGGCAACTCGTTTGAGCAAATTCCAAATTTTGTAGCAGCACCTGATTTGTCTGATGAAAAACCACCATTGGAACAAAAGATGGCTGCTGAACACGAAATCCACTAAACTGATAAAAGATAAGAGAGTTTCATGCAAGCAATTACCGACACTAAACATCTGACGGTTCAAACTCTGCCTCCTATTCTTGTCTTGACGGGTGAGGATGTAGGTCAATTTGAATGGTTAAAAAAAGACATTTTAAAAAAAATAGGCTATGATCCTTCAGATTTGAATTATTCTTATTTTGATATGAAGGAAGCCTCTTATGCTGAGGTCGAGCTGGATTTGGTCAGTCTTCCTTTTTTTGCAGATGAAAAAATCGTGATTTTGGATCACTTATTGGATCTAACCACTGCCAAGAAACGCAATTTAACCGATGAAGATCTGAAACAATTTGAAAACTATCTGGAAAATCCTTCTGAATCGACCCGTTTGCTGATATTTGCAGAAGGAAAATTAGATAGTAAGCGCCGCTTGGTCAAACTCCTAAAACGGGATGCCCAAATCATTGAAGCGACCACTCCTAAAGAGCAAGATTTAAAGCGTTATTTTTCTGGTCAGGCGCAAGAATTGGGCTTACACTTTGTGGGCGATTCCTTGGACCAGCTACTCTTAAAATCTGGCTATGATTTTGGAGAGTTACAGAAGAATCTCGCTCTGTTGCAGGCTTATAAAGAAGATGGTCAGATTACCCTCCAAGATATCAAGGAGGTTGTTCCAAAGTCCTTGCAAGATAATATTTTTGATCTGACACAGATGATTCTCAAACGCCAAATCGATCAAGCCCGGAATTTGGTTAAGGATCTCCGCTTACAAGGAGAAGATGAAATAAAATTGATCGCTATTTTGTTGGGACAATTCCGAATGTTTTCTCAAGTTAAAATTTTCTCAGAAGAAGGCCAATCCGAAAGCCAAATTGTAGCGAGCTTGTCGGACTTGTCAGGACGCAAGGTCAATCCTTATCAGGTGAAGTTTGCCTTAAGGGATAGCCGCAGGCTTTCCTTGTCCTTTTTGAAGCAAGCTATGATAACCTTCATCGAGACGGATTATGCGATTAAAAGTGGAACATATGAAAAAGACTACTTATTTGATTTGGCCCTGTTGAAAGTAGCGAATAGCATCTAACGATGAATGAAATCGCAAGCAGATTAGTTGAATAATTTAGCTGTTTGCGTTATCATCAAGTCAGTAATAAAGAAAAGAGGACCATAAAATGGCTATCATTTTACCAGAATTACCATATGCTTATGATGCATTGGAACCTTATATCGATGAAGAAACCATGCATTTGCACCATGATAAACACCATCAAACATATGTAAACAATGTGAATGCAGCTCTTGAAAAACATCCTGAAATTGGAGAAGACCTTGAAAGCTTGTTAGCTGATGTTGAATCCATTCCAGCTGACATTCGCCAAGCTGTGATCAACAATGGTGGTGGTCATTTGAACCATGCTCTTTTCTGGGAATTGATGACTCCAGAACAAACAGCTCCTTCAGCAGAACTTGCTGCAGCGATTGATGCTACATTTGGTTCATTTGAAGATTTCAAAGCAGCCTTCACAGCAGCAGCAACAACACGTTTTGGTTCTGGCTGGGCATGGTTGGTTGTCAACAAAGAAGGCAAACTCGAAGTGACTTCAACAGCAAACCAAGATACACCAATCTCTGAAGGTAAAACACCAATCCTTGGTTTGGATGTTTGGGAACATGCCTACTACGTGAAATACCGTAACGTACGCCCTGACTACATCAAAGCTTTCTTCTCAGTGATCAACTGGAATAAAGTTAATGAATTGTTTGCAGCAGCAAAATAATAAAATGAAGGAATCTATAAGAGCAAGTATTGGCTCTTATAGATTTTTTTATTTGCATCCGAAAAATCGGAGTATAATTTCTTGCGTTTGGTCAGGAAAATGATACACTAGTAGGAGTGTGTCTTACTTGTCTGAAACCTGGTTTGAAGGGCCTAGGAAAGGAAAAGATAAACCTTAAAATGAAAACTGAAACATTCAGGGAGAAATGAAATGACTAGTATTACCATTACTAAAGGAGCCGTTGAAACGCCTATCTATTTGCGGATGTTGAATCGTCATGGCTTGATTGCAGGTGCAACAGGAACAGGAAAAACGGTTACGCTCAAGGTCCTCACAGAAAAATTAAGCAAAGAAGGCATTCCGGTCTTTCTAGCCGATATCAAGGGAGATTTATCTGGCTTAGCCAAAGCAGGGCAATGGACACCAAAACTGGAAGAACGCTACAAGCTTCTTGGGATCACAGATCCGTTTGAGCCACAAGCTTTCCCTGTTCGATTGTGGGACGTCTTTGGCCAAGCTGGTCATCCTGTTCGTGCGACGGTCGAAGGGATGGGGTCATTGCTTCTTTCTCGTCTGCTTGATTTGAATGAAACCCAATCAGGAATTCTCGCAATTGTCTTTAAAGTGGCCCAAGAGAAAGATTGGCCCTTGATTGATTTGAAGGACCTGCAAAGCCTTTTAAAGGAAGTCTATGAACACAGTTCAGACTATTCGGCCCAATATGGCAATATCACCAAACAATCTGTCGGAGCGATCCAAAGAAGTCTCTTGGTTCTTGAAGAAGAAGGAGCAGACCAGTTTTTCGGAGAGCCCGCACTTGATTTAAATGACTTCATGCAACTCGATGCATCTGGTCGTGGTTATATCAATATTCTTTCGGCTACAAAGCTCTTTCATTCACCAAAATTGTACTCAACCTTTTTGATTTGGATGCTGTCTCGTCTTTTTGAAACACTTCCAGAGGTTGGGGATCCTGAAAAGCCAAAATTGGTCTTCTTCTTTGATGAAGCTCATCTCCTCTTTAAGGATGCAAGCAAGCTCTTTCTTGAGAAGGTTGAGCAAGTGGTACGCCTAATTCGTTCGAAGGGTGTAGGGATTTACTTTATTACCCAAAATCCTCAAGACCTTCCAGAATCTGTTTTGGCACAGCTTGGAAATCGTGTTCAGCATGCACTTCGAGCTTATACACCAAAAGAAATGAAGGCGATTAAGGTTGCTGCCCAAAGTTTTCGTCCGAATCCAGACTTTGATACAGAAACAGTAATCACAGAATTAGGGACAGGGGAAGCCTTGGTTTCTTTCCTGAATGAAAAGGGACAGCCTAGTGTGGTTGAGCGTGCTTATATTCTCTCTCCTCAATCGAGTTTTGACCTCTTAAATGAGAGTGAACAATTGGCCTTGATCACAACATCGCCTTTCCATCAAAAGTATGCGACGACGATTGATCGGGAATCTGCCTATGAAAAATTAGCAGCTAAAGCAAGCAAGGAAGTACAAGAAAAAGAGCAAAAAGAAGCAGAAAAGGAAGAGGCTGCAGCAGATAAGGCGGCTCAAAAACGTAGTCCAGGTCGTCCAAGAAAATCTAGTCTTGAAAAGGCAAAAGATTCCTTCTTGAGTTCCTTATTCCGAACGATTGCGCGTGAGATCGCTAAGCTGATTATGGGCTCCTTTAAACGGAAATGACAGTCTAGAGGTAGCGTAAAAAGGTATTTAAGGAGAAATCGTTTTCCTCACCTGATATGCCTTGTTATTTTTTGTAGAATCTTTTATAATAAAACTTATATGAAAAACTATTTGAAGCTACGCTCGATCATGATTGCGATCAGTATTCTATTGTGCATAGCGGGAACGGGTACACTGGGCTACTTGCATGTTACGCAACCAATAGCATCAGCAATCGACAAAAAAGCAAAGAAAACAAAAGAAGCAAAAGAACAAGATATCGAAAAGTCTACCCCTGAGACAAAAAAGCCACGTATCAAATCTCCTGAAGCCAAGCAAGCGGTGCTAGATGCTGATAGGGAGACAATGAATGAGTATGGCTTAGTCTATGATTATGCTAATAAAGGTTTGGTAGAGGTTGTTCAGGATTTCCTAGCAGAAAGTGAAATTGATCCATCACAAGTTGCCTTCACTTATCGCAATGCCATTACAGGAGAGCAATTTGCCATGAATGATCTCCAACCAATGACTGGAGGAAGCACCTATAAGCTACCATTAAACATGTTGGTGGTGGATGAGGTCGCAAAAGGCAAACTCAATTTAACAGACCGGTTTGACATTACCAATACCTACTATGAATATGTAGGGGAGCATGACAATTACGTTGCTGCCTTCGATGGTGCCATGTCTATTCCTGATATGCAACGCTATTCATTGGTTTACTCTGAAAATACCCCTGCCTATGCCTTAGCAGATCGTTTAGGGGGAATAGAGCAAGCGCGTAAGTTATTCAGTCGCTATGGTCAATCCCGTTCACCAGAAGTCAAAACCTTTAGCGAAGATAATAAAACGACGACAGATTATTACATCCATGTCTTGGAGTACCTTTGGAATCATCAAGAAAAATATGCAGATTTGCTGGAATTAATTGGGGAATCTTTCCCAGGTGAGTACTATAAGAAATTCTTGCCAGATTTGGTGATCCAACAAAAACCAGGCTATGTTGCTGAAGCACTTAATGTAGATGCTATTGTCCGTGAATCGACTCCTTATATGGTTGCTATTTACACTGCAGGACTTGGAGGTACGACTCCAGAAAGTTCTGAAATCAGTGGCGTTGGTCTTTATCAATTGGGGCAATTGGCATATGTTATCAATGAATGGCATCGTGTCAATATGAATGAATAATCGACAGAAGGTCTGAGTTATGCTCAGGCCTTTTTTTCTAACAAACAATTACTTGGTGTTTCGAATTATTTTTCTGTTCTATAGAGACTTCTTTCTCTTTTCTATGAAAAGTATGTTATACTAATAACAGTAATAAGAGAAAGTATAGATATGATTACAAAGGAAGATTACCTGTTGCTTCGCTCGCATCCAGCCTTTTCTGCGCTACCAGTGGAGCTATTTGATAAATTAGCTGTTGAAATTCATACCAGGGATATCCCTAAGGGACAAATTTTATTTTATGCAGGAGATAAGCGGGAGCGCCTTTTTCTTCTGGCAAACGGCTTTGCTCGTATTGAGCAATTTGATTCGTCGGACCAATTCTCCTATATGGATTATATAAAGAAGGGGGCTTTGTTCCCTTATGGTGGGATGTTCCAGGATGAGCGTTACCACTATACAGCTAGTGCGGTGACGGATTTACGTTGTTTTGTTATTCCCGTTCATCTTTATGAATTTTATGCCAAAGAGAGTAAGGAGCAATTGCTCTTTATTATGAGAAAGATCTCCTCCATCCTAGAATTTCAAGAGTTGCGCTTGCGCAATGTCGTGACAGCTAGTGCTAGTGAGCGCGTGATTCAATCTTTAGCAATTCTGTGCAAGGACTATGAAAGTCTAGGAAATCAGCTTCCATTTCCAATTAGTATGAAGGAAATGGCCAAATTAGCAGCCACAACTCGAGAAACCGTCAATCAAGTTTTAAAGAAACTCATCGATTCTCATAAGGTCCAGTATGAGAGAAAACAACTAACTTTTCTAGATACAGCCTATTTTTTAAAGAGTTTTGAAGAGATCAACTAATTTGTTGATCTTTTTATTTTTTTACAAAAAAATATATATTCATAAAAATGATATAAAAGGCAAAATATGCAAAGAAAACGCTTCATATTAACTAAAAAATAGGAAAGATTCAAAAAAATGCCAAATTCTTTGCATTCAAAAAGTAGAATCCTTTGTGAAAGCGGTACCAATTGGTGATAAAATAAAACCTGTAAACAGGATTAGCTATGCTAAACCGCAAGAAAAAAGGAGGACTATAGATGTCTACACACCCAATTCATGTTTTCTCAGAAATTGGAAAACTGAAAAAAGTTTGTTTGCACCGTCCAGGTAAAGAGTTGGAAAACTTGATGCCTGACTATCTTGAACGTCTTCTTTTTGATGATATTCCATTCTTGGAAGATGCTCAAAAAGAACACGACGCATTTGCTGAAGCACTTCGTAACGAAGGAATCGAAGTACTTTATCTTGAACAGTTGGCTGCTGAGTCATTGACTTCTCCAGAAATTCGCGATCAGTTCATCGAAGAATACCTTGAAGAAGCGAACATTCGTGGACGCCAAACAAAAATTGCGATCCGTGAATTGCTTCACAGCATTGAAGACAACCAAGAATTGGTTGAAAAAACAATGGAAGGGGTTCAAAAAGCTGAACTTCCAGAAATTCCTGAAGAAGCAAAAGGATTGACAGACCTTGTTGAATCTGACTATCCATTTGCTATCGACCCAATGACAAACTTGTACTTCACACGTGACCCATTTGCAACAATTGGTAATGCAGTATCATTGAACCACATGTACGCAGATACACGTAACCGTGAAACTTTGTATGGTAAATACATCTTCAAATACCACCCAGTTTACGGTGGAAAAGTTGAACTTGTCTACAACCGTGAAGAAGATACTCGTATCGAAGGTGGAGATGAGTTGGTACTTTCTAAAGATGTATTGGCAGTTGGTATCTCACAACGTACTGATGCTGCATCAATCGAAAAATTGTTGGTAAACATCTTCAAGAAGAACGTTGGCTTCAAGAAAGTATTGGCCTTCGAATTTGCTAACAACCGTAAATTCATGCACTTGGATACAGTATTCACAATGGTGGACTACGATAAATTCACAATCCACCCAGAAATCCAAGGTAACCTTCGCGTCTTCTCTGTAACTTATGAAAACGAACAATTGAAGATCGTTGAAGAAAAAGGTGATTTGGCTGAATTGCTTGCTGAAAACCTTGGTGTTGAAAAAGTTACATTGATTCCATGTGGAGGTGGCAACGTCGTTGCTGCTGCACGTGAACAATGGAACGACGGATCAAATACTCTTACAATCGCACCAGGTGTGGTAGTAGTATACGACCGTAACACTGTTACGAACAAGAAATTAGAAGAATACGGACTTCGTTTGATTAAGATCCGCGGAAGTGAATTGGTTCGCGGTCGTGGTGGACCTCGTTGTATGTCAATGCCATTCGAACGTGAAGAAATCTAATCATCCTTCTTCAGGTTAGACGGGCTCAGTGTCTAAACTGAGCCCTCTAAACTGAATGACAGGATCCTATCATGCATAATTAAAGGAGATAATTAATGACAACTTCAGTATTCCAAGGGCGTAGCTTTTTAGCAGAAAAAGACTTTACACGTGCAGAGTTAGAATACCTTATCGGACTTTCAGCTCACTTGAAAGACCTTAAAAAACGCAACATCGAACACCACTACCTTGCTGGTAAAAACATTGCGCTTTTGTTTGAAAAAACTTCAACTCGTACTCGTGCAGCCTTCACTACTGCAGCAATCGACCTTGGTGCTCACCCAGAATACCTAGGTGCAAACGATATCCAACTTGGTAAAAAAGAATCTACAGAAGATACTGCAAAAGTTCTCGGACGTATGTTTGATGGTATCGAATTCCGTGGATTTAGCCAACGCATGGTTGAAGAATTGGCTGAATTCTCAGGTGTTCCAGTATGGAATGGTTTGACTGACGAATGGCACCCAACTCAAATGCTTGCTGACTACTTGACTGTTCAAGAAAACTTTGGGCGTTTGGAAGGTTTGACACTTGTATACTGTGGTGACGGACGTAACAACGTTGCAAACAGCCTTCTTGTAACAGGTGCAATCCTTGGTGTGAACGTACACATCTTCTCTCCAAAAGAACTCTTCCCAGAACAAGAAATTGTTGAATTGGCAGAAGGATTCGCAAAAGAAAGTGGCGCTCATATTTTGATCACTGAAGATGCTGATGAAGCTGTGAAAGGTGCAGATGTACTTTACACTGACGTTTGGGTATCTATGGGTGAAGAAGACAAATTTGCAGAACGCGTTGCCCTTTTGAAACCTTACCAAGTAAACATGGAATTGGTTAAGAAAGCTGATAACGAAGACTTGATCTTCTTGCACTGCTTGCCAGCTTTCCACGACACAAACACTGTTTATGGTAAAGATGTTGCTGAAAAATTCGGCGTAGAAGAAATGGAAGTTACTGACGAAGTGTTCCGTAGCAAATATGCTCGTCACTTTGACCAAGCTGAAAACCGTATGCACACCATCAAAGCGGTTATGGCAGCGACTCTTGGTAACATGTACATTCCAAAAGTTTAAGAC
Source organism: Streptococcus sp. 27098_8_66 (assembly GCF_041431945.1). NCBI lineage: Bacteria > Bacillati > Bacillota > Bacilli > Lactobacillales > Streptococcaceae > Streptococcus > Streptococcus sp. 27098_8_66. The sequence continues at coordinate 78,413 of NZ_JAPVYS010000002.1, forward strand.
TTTATAACCGTATACCAACAGCTATAGGGGCTGGACTGCTAGCTTTAGTCCTGCCCCTATTTTTTATAGAAAGGGAAAACCTATGTCAAGAAAAATCGTTGTTGCTTTGGGAGGAAATGCTATTCTCTCATCTGATCCTTCTGCTCAAGCTCAACAAGAAGCGCTTGTAGAAACAGCAAAACACTTAGTCAAATTAATCAAAAATGGGGATGACTTGATCATCACTCACGGAAATGGTCCTCAAGTAGGGAACCTCTTGCTCCAACACTTGGCAACAAACTCTGAAAAGAACCCTGCTTTCCCACTTGATTCATTAGTTGCTATGACCGAAGGAAGCATTGGCTACTGGCTTCAAAATGCTCTTCAAAATGCTCTTCTTGAAGAAGGAATCGAAAAAGACGTGGCTTCTGTTGTGACACAAGTCGTTGTTGATAAGAACGACCCAGCTTTTGTCAACCTCAGCAAACCAATTGGCCCATTCTACTCAGAAGAAGAAGCAAAAGCAGAAGCTGAAAAATCAGGTGCAACTTTCAAAGAAGATGCTGGTCGTGGCTGGCGTAAAGTTGTGGCTTCACCAAAACCAGTGGATATCAAAGAAATCAATACCATTCGTACTTTGTTGAACGACGGTCAAGTCGTTGTTGCAGCCGGTGGTGGCGGTATCCCAGTTGTGAAAGAAGCAGATGGTAGCCTATCTGGTGTTGAAGCGGTAATCGATAAAGACTTCGCATCTCAACGTTTGGCTGAATTAGTAGAAGCAGACCTCTTCATCGTCTTGACTGGTGTCGATTATGTCTTTGTGAACTACAACAAACCAGACCAAGCAAAATTGGAACATGTTAATGTGGCTCAATTGGAAGAATATATCAAACAAGACCAATTTGCACCAGGAAGCATGCTTCCTAAGGTAGAAGCTGCCATTGCCTTCGTCAATGGTCGCCCGGAAGGAAAAGCAGTTATTACATCCCTTGAAAACCTTGGAGCTTTGATTGAGTCTGAAAGTGGAACAATCATCCAAAAAGACTAATGAAAAATTAGGAAAAAACTAGTATTTTAAAGCTTATTGTGATAGAATAAGTCTATAGGTAAGCGTTTTACAAGAGACTCTTGTAAAACATCACTCACACTTTGTTGCGTTAGGAGGAAGACAAATGAGTGAAAAAACGAAAAAAGGATTTAAGATGCCTTCATCTTTTTCCGTATTGTTAATTATCATTGCCATTATGGCAGTGTTAACTTGGATCATTCCAGCTGGTCAATACAAGGTTGATAAAGCTGGTGCCATCATCGCAGGTAGTTATGAATCTGTGAAACAAAATCCTCAAGGGATTTGGGATGTCTTGATGGCTCCGATCAATGCCATGCTTGGTAAAGCACCAACTAGTGCAGCGATTGACGTAGCCTTCTTCATCTTGATGGTCGGTGGTTTCCTTGGAGTTGTGAACGAAACAGGTACCCTTGATGTAGGGATTGCTTCTATCGTTCGTAAATACAAAGGCCGCGAAAAAATGTTGATCTTGATCTTGATGCCATTGTTTGCCCTTGGTGGGACAACTTATGGTATGGGTGAAGAAACCATGGCCTTCTATCCACTTCTTGTACCTGTTATGATGTCCGTTGGTTTTGACAGCTTAACAGGGGTAGCCATTATCCTTTTAGGATCACAAATCGGATGTTTGGCGTCAACATTGAACCCATTTGCAACAGTTATCGCTTCTGACACTGCAGGTATCTCAAGTGCCTCAGGTCTCTTGCTCCGTGTAATCTTCTGGATTGTCTTGACAGCCCTTAGCACATACTATGTATATCGTTATGCAGATAAGGTTCAAAAAGACCCAACCAAATCTCTCACCTATGCAACTCGTGAAGAAGATTTGAAACACTTCAACGTTGATAGTGGCGAAGAAATTCCTTCACAAATGAACAAGAAACAAAAACGTGTCTTGCTCGTCTTCATTTCAACATTCGTTATCATGGTTGCTGGATTTATTCCATTCAAAGATTTGGGTATTACATTCTTTGAAAACTTTAACGAATCTCTCCATAAAGTTCCAGTGCTTGGTCAATTGATCGGTAACACAGATGCTCTTGGTACATGGTACTTCCCTCAAACAGCTATGCTCTTTGCCTTTATGGGAATCCTTGTTGGTATCATTTATGGCTTGAAAGAAGATAAAATCATTTCATCCTTCATGAATGGTGCAGCTGACCTCTTGAGTGTTGCTCTTATCGTAGCGGTAGCACGTGGTATCCAAGTCATCATGAATGACGGTATGATCACTGCGACAATTCTTCACTGGGGTGAAGAAGGACTTAAAGGTCTTTCATCTCAATTGTTCATTGTCTTGACTTACATTTTCTACTTGCCAATGTCATTCTTGATCCCATCATCATCTGGTCTTGCCAGCGCAACAATGGGTATCATGGCACCTCTTGGTAAATTCGTCAATGTACCAGGTAGCTTGATTGTCACAGCTTACCAATCTGCATCTGGTGTCTTGAACTTAATCGCACCAACTTCAGGTATTGTAATGGGGGCTCTTGCTCTTGGACGTATTGACTTGAGTGCATGGTGGAAATTCATGGGTAAATTGGTCGTAGCGATTGTTGTGATCACCATTGCCCTTCTTCTACTAGGAACAATGGTTCCATTCTTGCAATAGCATAAAGTAGGTGTTTCATGAAAAATAGAATAAAGGACGATGTAAAAGAGCAGTTTTTAAACTCGCTCCAAACCATCATTTCTTACCCTTCTGTATTAAATGAAGGGGAAAATGGAACACCGTTTGGACAAGCTATCCAAGATGTCCTAGAAAAAACCTTAGAGCTTGCTCGAGAATTAGGTTTTCAAACATATATAGATCCTGAAGGATACTATGGATATGCAGAGATCGGTCAGGGGGAAGAACTCCTGGCCGTTCTTTGTCACTTGGATGTTGTTCCAGCCGGTGATTTACAAGATTGGCAAACGCCACCTTTTGAAGCGACTGTTATAGGTGACTATCTAGTAGGTCGCGGTGTGCAGGATGACAAGGGGCCGTCCCTCGCTGCCCTTTATGCAGTTAAGAGTTTGCTGGATGATGGTATCCAGTTTACCAAACGAATCCGCTTTATCTTTGGAACGGATGAAGAAACCTTGTGGCGCTGTATGAATCGTTACAACCAAATCGAAGAGCAAGCAAATCTTGGATTTGCACCGGATTCCTCTTTCCCATTAACCTATGCTGAAAAAGGCTTATTACAAGTGAAATTGCATGGTTCAGGTTGGGACGATCTTCCCTTACAGGCTGGTCAGGCCCTCAATGTTGTTCCAGACAAGGCGACCTATGCTGGCCATCGTTTGGAAGAGTTGCTTCCTGTTTTGGATCAAAGTGGGGTTCAGTATAGCCAAACAGAAGATTCTGTAACGGTCTTGGGTGTTTCCAAGCACTCTAAAGATGCAGCTGAAGGAGTGAATGCCATTGTCGGTTTAGCGGAAAGTTTATCCCTCATCCAACCCCATCCAGCTTTGCTCTTTATTGCAGATGCTGTTGGTGAGGATGCGACTGGTGGGGCTCTATTTGGTAGAATTACAGATGAACCAAGTGGCGATCTTTCCTTCAATCTTGCGACCCTTGTCATCGATCAAGAACAATCGGAAATCGGGATTGATATCCGGATCCCCGTCTTAGCAGACAAGGATGCCTTAGTAGCTCGTTTGCGAGAAATTGCAGCTAGTTATCAGTTGGAATATGAAGAGTTTGATTATTTGGCTCCTTTATATGTTCCTTTGGATAGTCCTTTAGTCAGCTCTTTGATGGCAGTCTATCAGGAAGAAACTGGTGATAAGACGCCAGCCATGTCTTCTGGTGGTGCGACATTTGCGCGGACCATGGAAAATTGTGTCGCTTTTGGGGCTCTTTTCCCAGGTGCAGAACAGACCGAGCACCAAGCCAATGAACGAGCAAAAATTGACGATCTCTATGCTGCGATGGAAATCTATCGAGAAGCCATTCAACGCTTAGCTACAACATAAAAAGTTTGGAAACTTGGTTTCCAAACTTTTTATTTACTAAAGAAGAAGGGTGGGGTGAATTCTTTTAATTTTTCGAAACAATCCAAAGCTCCTTGATTGTCTTCGCAGATAACCAAACAGACATCGTCTCCACAGATGGTGGCTACAATTTCTTGGAGTTCCAATGCATCTAAGATAGCTCCAAAGGATTGGGCAAGACCTGGAAGAGTTTTTACAACGACCTGGTTTTGAACGGGCCGCAACATGACTAAGGCATCTTCCATATACATCCGCAGTCGCTTTTCCCAACGGGAAGGAGCGATGGTGTTCATGGCATAGTAGGAACTATCCCCCTCGTTAATTTTTACTAGATTCAAGGATTTGACATCCCGTGAAAGGGTGGACTGGGTAACGAGAACGCCATTGGCCTCTAAGGCTTCTTGAAGTTCTTGTTGGGTATGAATCCTACGCTCAGAAATAATAGAGCGGATCAAGCGGTGGCGGCTTTCAATTTTATTCATGAGTGACTCCTTTACTTGATGAACATAGCATCCCCAAAACTGAAGAACCGGTAGCGTTCCTGAATAGCATGGTGGTATGCTTCGAGGGTTAATTCACGGCCAGCAAAGGCAGAAACCAACATGACCAGAGTTGATTTTGGAAGGTGGAAGTTGGTTGAAAAGGCATCGACGACTTTCCATTCATAACCTGGTTTGATAAAAATATTGGTCCAACCTGAATCGGCCTGGATGTCTCCATCAAATTTGTTACCAATCGTTTCAAGGGTCCGAATAGAAGTCGTTCCGACGGCTACGATACGTTTTCCTGCAGCTTTTACCTGCCGAAGGGTAGCAGCAGCCTCTTCAGAAAGTTGGTAAAATTCAGAGTGCATCTCATGGTCTTCAAGATTGTCCACAGATACTGGACGGAAGGTTCCTAGGCCCACATGAAGGGTCAAATAGACCAGGTGAACCCCTTTTGCTTCAATCTTTTGGAGCAATTCTTGGGTGAAATGAAGACCTGCCGTTGGAGCTGCAGCAGAACCATTTTCTTTGGCGTAAACGGTTTGGTAGCGTTCACGGTCAGCAAGCTTTTCATGAATATAGGGAGGAAGTGGCATTTCGCCAAGGCTTTCTAGAACTTCTAAAAAGATCCCATGGTAATGGAAGCGTACGATGCGACCTCCGTGCTCTAATTCTTCCTCAACAGTTGCGGTCAAGCGACCATCTCCGAAGCTGACTGTGGCACCTACCTTTAAGCGTTTTGCAGGTTTTGCCAAGACTTCCCAACAGTCGTCTTGTGTATTCTTAAGGAGAAGGAATTCGACGTGACCACCTGTTTCAGGTTTGACTCCATGAAGGCGGGCTGGTAGAACTCGCGTATTGTTCATGACAAGAGCATCTCCTGTCTCCAATTCATCCAAAATGGCATCAAAATGACGGTCTTGGAATTGCCCTGTTTTTCGATCGAGGATCAAGAGTTTAGAGGCATCTCGTTTTTCAAGAGGGGTTTGGGCAATCAGTTCTTCAGGCAAATCAAAGTCAAAGTCGTTGGTATTCATTTGCGCTCCTTTTATAATAAATTTGTGAGTAGATAGATGGTAGTCCCGACAGCTAAGAGCATCAGGCAGATTCCCATCAAAAAGATCAGGACCTTGAGAATCTTTCTTTGATGAATCAAGAAAGATAAGAGAAAGACAAGGAGTCCGATCAAAAAAATGATGAATAATAGTGATACAATCATACTCTCCATTATATCACGAATCGACTTGAAAATGAAAAAAACGCCAGAAAAAGATAGCGGTTTCACTTGACAAAAATTGGTCTATACCATATAATAAAAGCATAGAGAAATAGGAGGACTATCCAATGAAAATTATTGAAGTAAAGGACCAAATTGAGGGTGGAAAAGTTGCCTTTGATATATTGAAAGAAACATTACAGAAAGGTGCTCAAACCTTAGGTCTTGCGACTGGAAGCAGTCCCCTTGAGTTTTATAAACAAATTCGTGAAAGTGATTTGGATCTGTCTAACCTAATTAGTGTTAACTTAGATGAATACGTAGGGTTGACGGGAGATGATCCTCAATCTTATCGTTATTTCATGGAGAAGAATCTCTTTGATGCCAAACCATTCAAAGAAAGTTTTCTCCCATCAGGTGTAGAAGAATCTGCCGATCAGGAAGTCATCCGCTATAACAAAATACTCGAAGACCATCCAGTGGACCTCCAAATCTTAGGTATTGGGCGCAATGGACATATCGGTTTTAATGAGCCAGGAACATCCTTTGACAGTCAGACCCACTTAGTTCAGTTGGATGACTCTACGATTGAAGCCAATTCTCGTTTCTTTGATAAGATCGAAGATGTACCAACTCAAGCCATTTCGATGGGGATTGCCAATATCTTAGCTGCGAAATCAATTGTTTTGTTTGCTTATGGGGAATCGAAAGCTCAAGCGATCAAAGGTACGGTAGAAGGTGAAAGGACAGAAAAAGTGCCAGCTAGTGCCCTTCAAGGACATCCAAATGTGACCATTATTGCGGATAAGGAAGCCTTGAGCTTGTTAAGTCGATAAAAAAAAGGACCTATCGCCGATTTATTCGGGTCAGATAGGTTTTTTTCTGCTTTAAAGTATGGTACAATACAAGTAATTATCTGCTGGGATTAGCTCTTTTCATCTACTGGGAGACAAGAGGAAAGGGCATGAGGGCTAGAAGCTTGTTTCAGCCTCCAGCTGATTAGTCTGTTATAAAGGAAAAGTTTATGATAAAAAAATATTTGATCCATATTTGCCTCCTTCTGAGTCTCTTATGCCAGCCGATTCTAGCGAGTGCGGATGAATTGGTGGATATGGCGCAAAAGATGTATCCAAATGACAATGTCCAAGCCATTAACCGCCCGCATTCTTCGCTCATTATTGACGGAAATACGGGAAATGTTCTTTGGAAAGACAATATCGATGAACCCAGAGATCCTGCAAGCATGAGTAAGCTCATGACGCTCTATCTCTTGTTTGAAGATATGGCAAGTGGCAAGATCGGTAAGGATACAGTGATCAAGGCGACCGCTTCAGACCAAGCAATCGGAAAGATCTATGAGATCTCCAACAATAATATTGTTGCTGGGGTAGACTATACAATTCCGGAGTTGATTACCATGACAGTGGTTCCATCCTCAAATGTATCGACCCTCATGTTGGCTAATCTCATGTCCAACAATGATCCAGATGCCTTTATCGAGCGCATGAATGCCAAGGCTAAGGAATTAGGGATGACCAATACGGTCTGGAATAACCCGAGTGGGGCAGCCATCTCCACCTTGCAAGGCTACTATCCGGTAAACAATTATCCAAATGACGCTGCTAACCAGACAACTGCGCGTGATTTAGGAATTCTGGTCTATCATTTTATCAATCAATACCCAGATATTTTAAACTATACCAATCAAGCACAAGTTACGGTTAAAAAAGGGACTCCGTATGAGGAAACCTTTGATACCTACAATTATTCATTGCCAGGAGCCAAGTATGCTTTGAAAGGTGTAGATGGTTTAAAAACTGGATCAAGTCCTCGTGGAGCCTTCAACTATATCGCGACCATCAAACGGGGCAATCAGCGCTTAATTGCTGTCATTATGGGCGTAGGAGATTGGGCAGACCAAGATGGGGAATATTACCGTCATCCGTTTGGCAATGCCTTGATCGAAAAAGCCTATAAAGATTTTGGTTATAAAAAATTGCTAGATGCAGGTGTCCAGAAGATTGACGGCAAGACCTATACACTTGAAAAACCCTTCTATGCAACGGTCAAAAAAGGTGCTAAAGAACCGACCCTTGCGGTAAAAGATGGCTATCTGACAGTAGATAATGATCTCTATACGTTGTCTGAAGGTATCCGAGATGATATGAAGGTGGAAGAAGGATCCAAGCCAGAGCTTGTCAAAGAAACAGCAAGTGGGAAAAAGACAACGGCTAAGCACAGTAAATGGCTTTCGCTGGATCACTTCCTGATTTTGATTCCGATTCTCATTCTTGTCATCATTCTCTCGATTGAAAAACAAAGTCGTGAGAGACGCAAAATAGAGGCTCAGAAGCGCTATAATAAAGAATAAAATAAAACCTAACTGATTGTCAGTTGGGTTTTGTCATTGTCCCATTCCGATATTTTTAGAAAGGATTTATATGAAAAAATTCCGAAATTCTTATGCGGCTTATATGCTGCTCTATAGTTTTTATTTTATGTCCACGTCTCTCTTTACGACCCTCATTTCCGTCTATTTGATGGGGAAGCACTATAGTGCAACTCAAGTGTCGACCTTAGTATCGGTTGCCTTTTTCTTATCCATGGTAGCCCAACCCTTCTTTGGGTATATCAATGAGCGATTTGGAATCGTAAAAATGACGACCCTCAGTCTGAGTGTGATCATTGGTGGTGTCCTCGGTTTTCTTTGGGCCCCCAATCTCTTTTGGCTGACCGTTTTTTATGGGAGTGTTCTAGTCTGTTTGAATGGGACAGCTCCCATGATGGAAGTTTTTGCAACGCAAAGTCCATACGCTTTTGGGAAGATTCGCGTTTGGGGAACCATTGGCTACTCGGTCGGTGTCCAAATAGCTGGCTGGGTCTATCATCAGTTTAGCCCCCAAGCAGTCTATTATACGGTTTTGATCACCATTGTACTCAGCATTTTCTGTCTAAGTGCCGTTCGGATGAAGACAAGAGAGAAAAAAGAAGAAAAGGTTAAAGAGCCAGTTTCTATTCGTCCCCTTCTTCACAATGGACCTTACCTCTTCTTTATCATTTTGATTGGCTTGGCTTCAGGTGTTGGAAATATTGGTCATACCTATATTCCTGAGCTACTCATGGATAGTGGTCTACCAGTTCATATTGCCTCAACAGTTGTGGCTATCTCCGTCGTAGTGGAAGCCCCCTTGATCTTTTTCTCTGATCGATTCATGGACCACTGGCCTTTACGGGTTTTGATCGCTCTTCCAATTGGAATTATTTTCGCTCAATATGCTGTCTATGCTCTTCCAAGTCCTGTCTTCTTAAAAGTGCTTCTAACTCTCTTAGCCAAGCATACAACAGGGATGGTTTTGATTATGGTCTCCTTACGGTTTATTGCCCAACAGGTGAATGGCAAAGACTTGGTTCTTGCCATGGCCATTGTCCAAGGAGCTCGTTATTTAGGAACCATTCTCTTACAACCCTTCGCAGCCCTCTTTATTGAAAGAGGCGGTTACCAAGTCATGAGTTTCTTTTTAGCAGGGGTAGTAGGGATCGTCTTTTTGCTGAGCTTTGCCTTAAAAATGCCCCAAGGAAAGGCCCACGGTCTTTTTGGTGGAAAAGTAGACTAATGAAATTGTTACAATTGTATGACGAATAATCCAGGAGTTGGACAGAAATACTGATTTCACAGTATTTTGTCCAACTTTTTTGTTATTATCAAGAACTAGTGATTAATTTGATAATCAAAGTATTTGATGGTAGAATCAGGTAAAATAAATATAAAGGAGACCATTTTATGAAAAAAATGATCTTATCGACAGCTGCTCTTTTAACGATTGTTTCACTAGCTGCTTGTTCTGACAAACAAGACACAAAGAAGGACACTTCAAATGGTCAATCAACTACTAAAGTGACGAGCAAATCTGCCATTACTTCAAAAAGTAAGGATACTTCAACAGATTTAGAAGATACATCCACTTCCATTCTTTTAACAGATGATGAAATCAGTAAAGCAAAAACAGTCGGAGACTTCAAAAAGTTATTTGCAAAAGTAATGGACCAATCTGTTTCTCATACTGAAGAAGCAAGTGCTTCTGTAACAGCTTCTGCAAAAGAGCAATACGATGCAACGATTAGCGCCTTGAAGGAAAAATTAGGAAGCCAAAAAGAAATTTTTTATGAAGGCTTGGACAGCATCGGTTTAAACGGCGATGTCGTTCCTAAAGAAGACCGTGAAGCTCTGATCGAAATATTGAAAGATGCTCGAGACGAGTTGGAAAGTACTCGTAAAGAATTGAAAGATATGCAGAAAGAATTGGGTAAATCTCCTGTTGCAGATGACGACAGTGATGATTCAAATTCAGATTCTGAAGAATAAGATGAAGAAAAGGTTGGTAATTTCCAGCCTTTTTCTTATTTTTTTCGAATGATATAGATGAGGAGGTAGGACTATGTTTATTGCCATGGATAACAATCAAAAGCGGTGGAACTGCATGGAAGAGATCCCAGCTGTGACAGAAGGTCCCTTCTATTGCCTAGCATGTCACAGTCCAGTGCGTCTTAAAAATGGCACGGTTCTGCGGGCTCATTTTGCCCATGTAGAGTTACAGCAGTGTCCCTATCATCACGAAGCTGAGAGTTTTGAACACCTGGAATTAAAAGCCAGCCTTTATAACTGGGCCTCAAAGGAGTCTAGAACAGAAGTAGAAAGTTATTTAGCAGATTTTCAACAAATTGCGGATCTTTTAATAGTGGACAAGAACTTAGCCTTGGAAGTGCAGTGTAGCTCCCTATCTTTAGGACGTTTGAAGGAGAGAAGCGATGCTTATCGATCTAACGGTTATCAGGTCTATTGGTTACTCGGTAAAAAGTTGTGGCTTAAGAAAAGACTAACCAAGCTACAAGCAGGTTTTCTTTATTTTAGTCAGAATCGGGGGTTTCATCTTTGGGAATTGGATCTGACAAAGAAAGAGCTACGTTTGCAATACCTCATCCATGAGGATTTACGAGGGCGATTGCATTATCAAACAGAAATTTTCCCTTTTGGCCAAAGGTCTTTACTAGAAGTCTTACGGACCCCTTATCTTTCGCAACCCATGCAGCATATGGCAGTTGAGCTCGATCGTACATTTTTAACGTATATACAGCAACAACTCTTTTATCGTCATCCAAAGTGGCTGAAGCTTCAGGAAGAACTCTATTTGCAGGGACACCATCTGATGGAACTGGGGCTGGATTTCTTTTATCCTCTTTGTCGTCCGATCCTTTCACAGAACTTGCTTCAAATTGAAGAGAATGTAGAAGATTACTACCAGCAATTTATGACCTATTATCAGTCGCAAGGGATCCAACCTGTTCAGATCCTCTATCCCCCACGTTTTTATGCTCAGCAGAAAAGCTAACTTTCTAAGATAGAAATCCTCCCGAAATGTTCATTTTTATGCTAAAATAGTACCATTGGAGGATTAATCGAAATGGTAAAACAACGAAATGAAATTGATGAAAAATACCAATGGGATTTGTCGACAATTTTTGCGACAGATCAAGCTTGGGAAGAAGAAGCAACCAGCTTAGCTGCAGATATTAAAGCAGCAAGCCACTATGCTGGTCATTTGTTGGATTCGGCGCAAACACTGTTGGATACAACCAATGCATATTTGGAATTGAGCCGTCGCTTAGAAAAGGTCTACGTCTATGCTCATATGAAAAATGACCAAGACACACGAGTGGCTAAATACCAAGAGTACCAATCAAAAGGGATGTCTCTTTATAGCTTGTTAGGTGAAACCTTTGCCTTCTATGAGCCTGAATTCATGGCCATTACGGATGAGCAGTATAAGGCCTTTGTGAGTGAAGTTCCAGCCTTGGAACAATATGGTCATTATTTTGATCGTTTGCTAGAGAAAAAAGAACATGTCTTGTCTCAAAAAGAAGAGGAATTACTTGCAGGAGCTGGTGAGATCTTTGCGGCTGGTGGTGAAACCTTTGAAATCTTGGACAATGCAGATATTGTTTTCCCAACTGTACATGATGACAAGGGCGAAGAAGTTCAATTAACCCATGGAAACTATATTTCTTTGGTAGAATCAAAAGATCGTGCCGTTCGTAAAGAAGCTTACGAAGGTCTCTACAAGGTTTATGAACAGTACCAACATACCTATGCTAAAACCTTGCAAACCAATGTGAAAGTTCACAACTTTAATGCCAAAGTTCGCAAATTCTCATCTGCCCGTGAAGCGGCCCTTTATGAAAACTTTGTACCAGAAAGTGTTTATGATAGCTTGGTAGCAGCGGTGAACAAACATTTGCCACTCTTGCAACGCTATGTGCAATTGCGTTCAAAAATTCTAGGAATCTCAGACTTGAAGATGTACGATATGTATACGCCATTATCCGATACAGACTACAAGTTTACCTACGAAGAATCATTGGCTAAAGCAGAAGAAGTCTTGGCTGTTTTGGGTGAGGACTATCTTTCTCGTGTGAAACGGGCCTTTAGCGAACGGTGGATCGACGTGCATGTCAACCAAGGAAAACGCTCAGGTGCCTATTCAGGTGGTTCTTATGATACCAATGCCTTCATGTTGTTGAACTGGCAAGATACATTGGATAATCTCTTCACCTTGGTGCATGAAACTGGTCACAGTATGCATTCTAGCTATACCCGTGAAACCCAGCCTTATGTCTATGGGGACTATTCCATCTTCCTTGCCGAAATCGCCTCTACAACCAATGAAAATATCCTGACCGAACGTCTGTTAGAAGAAGTAGAAGACGATGCAACTCGTTTTGCTATTTTGAATCACTTCTTGGATGGCTTCCGTGGAACCGTCTTCCGTCAAACGCAGTTTGCTGAATTTGAGCATGCCATTCATAAAGCAGACCAAGAAGGTACCGTTTTGACTAGTGAGTTCTTGAACAACCTTTATGCAGAGCTCAATGAAAAATACTATGGTCTTTCAAAAGAAGACAACCCTGAGATCCAATATGAATGGGCTCGGATTCCTCACTTCTACTATAACTACTATGTCTTCCAATATTCAACAGGTTTTGCAGCAGCTTCAGCCTTAGCTGAAAAAATTGTTCATGGAACACAAGAAGATCGTGATAAATATATCGACTACTTGAAGGCTGGAAATTCTGACTATCCACTCAACGTCATCCGTAAAGCAGGTGTGGATATGGAAAAAGAAGACTACTTGGACGCAGCTTTTGCGGTCTTTGAACGTCGGTTGAATGAATTTGAAGCCCTAGTAAAAAAATTAGGACTCGCATAAGATGGTAGAGTCTTATAGTAAAAATGCCAACCACAACATGCGCCGGCCAGTGGTTAAAGACGAGATCGTTGACTTTATGCGCACGCGTCAAAAACCGGTAGCAGGTGCCTTGGAGGAGTTAGAAGCATTCGCCCGCAAGGAAAATATTCCGATTATTCCGCATGAAACGGTAGCTTACTTTAGACTACTCCTACAAGCCTTGCAACCAAAGAAAATCCTTGAAATTGGGACAGCAATTGGGTTTTCAGCGCTCTTAATGGCTGAAAATGCTCCCGATGCACAAATTACTACTATTGATCGGAATGAAGAGATGATTGGCTTTGCCAAGGAAAATCTGGCTAAATACGATCAGCGAAAACAAATCACCTTGCTTGAAGGAGATGCGGTAGATGTCTTGCAGGATTTGACAGAGACCTATGACTTTGTCTTTATGGACTCTGCTAAGTCTAAGTACATCGTCTTTTTACCACGAATTCTCGAACTCTTAGAAGTTGGGGGAGTCGTGGTATTGGATGATATTTTCCAAGGAGGAGATGTTGCTAAGGACATCATGGAAGTGCGTCGTGGGCAACGAACCATTTACCGGGGGCTTCAGAACCTCTTTAACGCGACTCTCAACCATCCAGATTTGACCGCTAGTTTGGTGCCACTTGGAGATGGTATTTTGATGATTCGGAAAAATGCAGAGACGGTAACCTTGCCAGATCCTAGCTCTTTTTAGGTAAATTTAAGGTATTCTCTCTAATTTGTGGTAAAATAGAAGAAGTTTAAAAAGGAACGGAGAATAATTTTCATGAAGAAAAAACTTGTAGCGGGTGCTGTGACCTTGCTATCAGTCGTAACACTAGCAGCGTGTGCCAATGGCACAAACAAAGATATCGTGACCATGAAAGGGGACACGATTACAGTTTCTGATTTCTATAATGAAATCAAAACCAACCAAGGTGCTCAACAAGTTCTTTTCCAAATGACCATCAATAAAGTCTTTGAAAAAGAATATGGATCAAAAGTTTCTGATAAAGAAGTCGATAAAGAATTGGCTAAACAAAAGAAACAATTAGGCAACCAATTCGATGCATACTTGGCGCAACAAGGTTTGACGGAAGAAACAGCGAAGAAACAAATCCGCAGCAATATGTTGTTGGAATATGCAGTTAACCAAGCAGCTAAGAAAGATATCAAAGAGTCTGACTACAAGGCGGCTTTTGAATCTTACACACCAGAAGTAACAGCACAAATTATCAAGTTGGATTCAGAAGATAAAGCAAAAGAAGTGTTGGAAGCAGCTAAAGCGGAAGGTGCAGACTTTGCCCAAATCGCCAAAGACAATTCAACAGATACTGCTACAAAAGACAAAGGTGGCGAAGTCAAGTTCGATTCAGGAACAGCAGATGTTCCATCTCAAGTCAAAGAAGCTGCCTTTAAGTTGGATGAAAATGGGATTTCAGATGTGATCACAGTTTCAGCAGGTCAAAACTATTCTGCTAGCTACTATATTGTCAAATTGAATAAGAAGACAGAAAAAGGTTCTGACTGGAAGAAATACGAAAAACGTTTGAAAGAGATCATTGTTGACGGTCGTAAGCAAGATACTAACTACATCCGTAGCATTATTGCAAAAGCGATGACCAATGCCAATATCAAGGTCAAAGATGATGCCTTCAAATCAACCTTCAACCAATATTTGCAAAATATCGGTGTTCAAACAAGTGATAGCAGCTCATCATCTAAAAAATAGTTGACGGTTCCTTTTGGAACTTGTATAATGAAATAGTTGAGAATAAATCATTGTTACTCGGAATCAGAGAAGTGGCGGGGGTGCGAGCCATGGAAGGGAAATGATTTTGCTACTCGGCTGAGACAATTGCATACAAAATGAAGAATGACAAGTTCATTGAATGAAGGTGGTACCGCGGTTTTTCGCCCTTCGTTTGGTGGCTTGTCTTTTGTTTATGGGCAGTTGTCTGGAGCTTTTTAAAGGAGATCAAAAGATGCGAACCTATCAAGTGAAACAAAAATTTCGATTGGGTGGCGAGCGGTTCGATATCAAAGATGAGTTGGGAAATGTTGAGTACCAGGTTGAGGGATCTTTTCTTAAGATTCCCAAGACTTTTACCATCTACGATAAGAATGGACAAGAAGTGAGCCACATTACTAAAAAAACAATCAGCCTTCTTCCTAAGTTTGTGGTTGAGTTGAAGGATGGGGACCGCTTTTTTATCCATAAAAAGCTGACGCTCTTCAGGGATAAATACGATATCGAAGATTTGGGACTTCGGGTACAAGGAAATATCTGGGACCTAGAATTCAAATTATTCGATGATCGGGATCAAATCGTCGCTGAGATTAGCAAGGAACTCTTTCATTTAACCTCTACCTACCAAGTATCGGTGTATGAGGATGAATACGCTGATTTAGTCATCTCACTTTGTGTCGCCATCGATTATGTCGAAATGTTAGAAGCTGGCGCAAATTAAGCTTAAAAAAATTAGGAGAAAAATATGAAACAATTATCTAGTGCACAAGTCCGTCAAATGTGGCTTGATTTCTGGGCAAGCAAAGGTCACTCTGTAGAACCATCTGTTAGCTTGGTTCCAGTAAACGACCCAACGCTTTTGTGGATTAACTCAGGGGTTGCTACTCTTAAGAAATACTTCGATGGAACCATCAAACCTGAAAATCCACGGATTACCAATGCTCAAAAAGCCATCCGTACCAACGATATCGAAAACGTAGGGAAGACTGCTCGTCACCATACCATGTTTGAAATGTTGGGGAACTTCTCTATCGGAGATTACTTCCGAGATGAAGCCATTACCTGGGCTTATGAACTCTTGACAAGTCCTGAATGGTTTGACTTCCCTAAAGACAAACTTTACATGACTTATTATCCAGATGACAAGGATTCATACAACCGCTGGATTGAAGTGGGAGTAGATCCAAGTCACTTGATCCCAATCGAAGACAACTTCTGGGAAATCGGTGCAGGGCCTTCTGGACCAGATACAGAAATCTTCTTCGACCGTGGAGAAGAATTTGACCCAGAAAACATCGGTCTTCGTCTGCTTGCAGAAGATATCGAAAACGACCGTTACATCGAAATTTGGAACATTGTCTTGTCACAATTTAACGCTGACCCTGCTGTTCCTCGTAGCGAATACAAGGAATTGCCACACAAGAACATTGATACGGGCGCAGGTTTGGAACGTTTGGTAGCCGTTATTCAAGGGGCGAAGACTAACTTTGAAACAGACCTCTTCATGCCAATCATTCGTGAAGTGGAAAAGATGTCTGGTAAAACCTATGATCCAGATGGAGACAATATGAGCTTCAAGGTGATTGCTGACCACATCCGTTCGATTTCATTTGCGATTGGAGATGGGGCTCTTCCAGGTAATGAAGGACGCGGTTACGTTCTTCGTCGTCTCCTCCGTCGTGCTTCCATGCATGGTCAAAAATTGGGGATTGAAGGAACCTTCTTGTATAAATTGGTTCCAACCGTTGGGAAGATCATGGAAAGTTACTACCCAGAAGTACTTGAAAAACAAGACTTTATCGAAAAAATTATCAAGAGTGAAGAAGAATCATTTGCTCGTACCTTAAACTCTGGTCAACACTTTGCCCAAACCATCGTTGAAGATTTGAAAGCCAAAGGTCAAACAGTGATTGCCGGTCAAGATGTCTTTAAACTTTATGATACCTACGGATTCCCAGTAGAATTGACAGAAGAAATCGCTGAAGAAGCTGGAATGACAGTCGATCGTGAAGGTTTTGAAGCAGCTATGAAGGAACAACAAGAACGTGCGCGTGCATCTGCTGTCAAAGGTGGATCTATGGGGATGCAAAATGAAACCCTTCAAAACATCACAGTTGAAAGTAGCTTCAACTACAATGCTAGCCAATTGCCTTCTAAGTTGGTAGCAATCGTAGCGGATAATGCAGAAGTAGAAGCTGTATCTGAAGGGACTGCATCACTGATCTTTGCAGAAACTCCATTCTACGCTGAAATGGGTGGACAAGTTGCGGACCATGGTCAAATCTTGGATGCTGCAGGAAACGTCGTAGCGACAGTGACAGACGTTCAAAAAGCACCAAATGGACAACCGCTTCATACGGTTGAAGTTCTTGCTCCACTTGCCTTGAACCAAGAATACACTTTGGCTATTGATACCAATCGTCGTCATCGTGTTATGAAGAACCACACAGCCACTCACTTGCTCCATGCGGCTCTTCACAATATCCTTGGTAACCACGCAACCCAAGCGGGATCTCTCAATGAAGTAGAATTCCTTCGCTTTGACTTCACTCACTTCCAAGCTGTGACTCCAGAAGAATTGCGTGCTATTGAACAACAAGTCAATGAAAAGATCTGGGAAGCAATCGCAGTCGAAACGATTGAAACAGATATTGATACTGCTAAAGAAATGGGAGCTATGGCCCTCTTTGGTGAAAAATACGGTAAAGAAGTTCGTGTTGTCACTATCGGGGATTACTCTGTTGAGCTCTGTGGTGGTACCCACGTAGGCAATACTTCTGAAATTGGTCTCTTCAAGATTGTCAAAGAAGAAGGGATCGGATCAGGAACTCGTCGTATCTTGGCAGTAACTGGTAAGGAAGCCTTTGAAGCTTATCGTGAACAAGAAGATGCTCTGAAAGCAGTCGCAGCAACCTTGAAAGCACCTCAACTCAAAGAAGTTCCTCACAAGGTGGAAGGTCTTCAAGAACAACTCCGTCAATTGCAAAAAGAAAATGCAGAATTGAAGGAAAAAGCGGCAGCAGCGGCAGCAGGGGATGTCTTCAAGAATGTTCAAGAAGCAAACGGTCACCGTTACATTGCCAGCCAAGTTTCTGTATCAGATGCAGGTGCCCTTCGTACCTTTGCAGATAACTGGAAACAAAAAGACTACTCTGATGTGCTTGTTCTTGTCGCAGCCATTGGTGACAAGGTCAACGTCCTTGTTGCTAGCAAGACAAAAGATGTGCATGCAGGTAATGTGATCAAAGAATTGGCTCCAATCGTCGATGGACGTGGTGGTGGTAAACCAGACATGGCCATGGCAGGAGGAAGCAACCAAGCGAAAATCCAAGAATTGTTGGATGCCGTAGCAGGTAAATTGTAATAATCGGAGAGGTTGGATGTTTGTCCAACCTCTTTTTTCAAAAAAAAGCAGATCCAATTAGAAAAAGATTGCAACAAAAAAACCTTTCCGTCTGGAAAGGTTTTTGTCTTATAGTCCGTAGTTATAATCGTCATCCTGCATGGCTTCTACTTCACCGAGAAGGTAACCATTTCCGACTTGAGAGAAGAAGTCGTGGTTAGAAGTACCGGTTGAGATTCCGTTCATGACGATTGGGTTAACGTCATCTGCTGAGTCTGGGAAAAGCGGATCTTGTCCCAAGTTCATGAGGGCTTTATTGGCGTTGTAGCGAAGGAAGGTCTTGACTTCCTCTGTCCAGCCCACACCGTCATAGAGGCTCTCTGTGTAGCCTTCTTCATTCTCATAGAGGGTGTAGAGAAGATCATACATCCACTCTTTGAGTTTTTCTTGGTCTTCTTCTGGTAATTCGTTAAATCCAAGTTGGAACTTGTAGCCGATATAGGTTCCGTGAACAGATTCGTCCCGAATGATCAACTTGATGATCTCAGCTACGTTGGCCAATTTGTTGTTTCCAAGATAGTAGAGAGGTGTGAAGAAACCAGAGTAGAAGAGGAAGGTTTCAAGGAAAACGCTGGCGACTTTCTTTTCAAGAGGGGTCCCATTGAGATAGATTTCGTTGATGATTTCTGCCTTCCTTTGAAGGAAAGGATTGGTGTTGGTCCATTCGAAAATCTCTTCGATTTCTGACTTGGTATTCAAAGTAGAAAAGATAGAAGAGTAAGACTTAGCATGGACAGATTCCATAAATTGGATGTTGTTAAAGACAGCTTCTTCATGGGGAGTACGAATATCCGCACGAAGAGCCTGAACACCTGTTTCAGATTGCATGGTATCTAGAAGGGTCAATCCCCCAAAGACTTTACCAACTAGGTCTTTTTCTTTATTAGACAACTTTCTCCAGTCATCCAAGTCGTTTGACAAAGGGATACGTGTATCCAACCAGAATTGCTCTGTCAGTTTTTCCCAGGTCGATTTATCGATGACATCTTCGATCGCATTCCAGTTAATGGCTTTGTAGTATGTTTCCATTTGCATCACTTTCTTTTTCTATTCATTCAATCGTTACTATTCTACCATAAATTGATAGAATACCGCACAAAAAGTCGGCGAACCGACTTTTGATAGCTATCTAGGATAGCGGATTAGATGACACAGCTTTCACATTGGTTGGCGCCAACTTCTCCACCATCATCTGTAAAGGTACGGACGTAGTAGATAGACTTGATACCCTTGTTAAAGGCGTAGTTCCGAAGGATAGACAAGTCACGAGTGGTTTGTTTGTTTTCAGTTTTCCATTCGTAAAGACCCTTTGGAATATCGCTACGCATAAAGAGAGTCAGTGAAAGACCTTGGTCTACGTGTTCAGTTGCGGCAGCATAGACATCGATGACTTTTCGCATATCCATGTCGTAGGCAGAAGTGTAGTAAGGAATCGTTTCCGTTGACAATCCTGCTGCAGGGTAGTAGATCTTACCGATTTTTTTCTCTTGGCGTTCTTCAATCCGTTGTGTAATTGGGTGGATAGAAGCAGATACGTCATTGATGTAGCTGATAGATCCATTTGGTGCGACAGCCAAGCGGTTTTGGTGGTAAAGACCATCTGCTTGAACTTTAGCACGCAGTTCTGCCCAATCCTCAGCACTTGGGATAAAGATATCTTTAAAGAGTTCTTTGACGCGATCAGATTTTGGTACAAATTCTCCAGTCGTGTACTTATCAAAGTAAGTACCGTTGGCATAATCAGATTTTTCGAAGTTGTGGAATGTAACACCACGTTCACGCGCGATGTTGTTTGATTCTACGAGAGTCCAGTAGTTCATGAGCATGAAGTAGATACTTGTGAACTCAACAGACTCAGGGGATCCGTATTCAATCAATTGTTGCGCAAGGTAGCTGTGAAGTCCCATAGCTCCAAGTCCGAACGAATGCGCCAGTTTATTTCCGTGGTCGATAGTTGGAACGGCCACGATATGAGAGCTATCTGTAACGAAGGTCAAAGCACGGACCATGGCACGAATCGAACGTCCAAAATCAGGTGAAGTCATCATGTTAACCACGTTGGTTGAACCAAGGTTACATGAGACGTCAGTTCCCATTTGGACAAATTCTTGGGCATCGTTGATCAAGCTTGGTTCTTGAACCTGTAGGATCTCTGAACACAAATTACTCATGACGATTTTCCCATCAACTGGGTTTGCCCGGTTAGCAGTATCGATGTTGACTACATAAGGGTAGCCAGATTCTTGTTGCAATTTAGAAATTTCAGTTTCCAAATCACGTGCCTTGATTTTTGTCTTACGGATATTTGGATTAGCGACCAACTCATCGTATTTTTCAGTGATGTCGATGTAGTTGAATGGTACTCCGTATTCACGCTCAACAGAGTATGGGCTGAAGAGATACATTTCTTCGTTTTTACGTGCTAATTCGTAGAATTTATCTGGTACCACAACACCAAGTGATAAAGTCTTCACACGAACTTTTTCATCGGCATTTTCTTTCTTAGTTGAAAGGAAGGCGATAATGTCTGGGTGGAAGACGTTGAGGTAAACAACCCCAGCACCTTGACGTTGACCAAGTTGGTTAGAGTAAGAAAAGCTATCTTCGAAGAGTTTCATAACTGGAACGACCCCAGAAGCGGCTCCTTCATAGCCCTTGATCGGTGCTCCAGCTTCGCGAAGATTGCTGAGGGAGATCCCAACCCCACCACCGATACGAGAAAGTTGAAGGGCAGAGTTGATAGAGCGTCCGATTGCATTCATGTCATCGGTTACTTGGATCAAGAAACAGGAAACCAATTCTCCACGTCGGGCACGTCCAGCATTCAAGAAAGAAGGAGTAGCTGGTTGGTAGCGTTGGTGGATAATTTCGTTTGCAATGTCTCGTGCGATAGCTTCATTTCCATCCGCAAAATAAAGAGCATTAAAGAAGACGCGGTCTTCCATACTTTCAAGATAATATTCTCCATCGTTTGTTTTCAGAGCGTATTGGTTATAGAATTTATAAGCCGCCATGAAGGACTTGAATTGGAAGTTTTGGTCTTTGATAAATTGGGCCAATTCCTCTAAAAATTCAGGACGATATTTCTCGATAAAAGCTCTCTCAATGTAATTGTGCTCGAGAAGGTACTGAATCTTGTCTGTAATCGAGTCAAAGGCTTTTGTATTTGGTACAACATTTTCTTTAAAGAAAGCATCTAAAGCTTCTTTATCTTTATGAAGCATGATTTGGCCGTTTACTGGACGGTTGATTTCATTGTTAAGACGAAAATACGTCACATCTTCAAGAGATTTTAATCCCATAATAATCCTTTTCTAGTTCTAGTTCAAAAAAATGAAGAGGAGAAGTCCTCTCTTTCCAAGTAAAAGGTCTAGTGTTAGGTTGCTAACGCTAGACCCTATTTAAGCAAAATACTGTGTTTATTAAGAAAGTTTCTTCAACTTAGCTGGTTGAAAACCAGAAAATACTTCATCCTGTGTTTGAATAACTGGAGCAGCATTGAAGCCAAGGTTTTTAACATGTTCTACAAATTCTGGCTGTTCATCTAAGTTAATTTCGCGGTATTCCACGTGATTGCTATCGAGGAATCGTTTTGTCATTTTGCACTGAACACAATTATTTTTTGAATAAATAGTTACCATTTCTTTTTCGTTCTCCTATCGAAATATAAATCTGTAAACAGTATAAACAAAATCCAGCAACTTGTCAACAAAATAAAACTAAATATTGTGCAAAGAGATGAAATGGGGTTTTTAAAACACAATATATTGTGGTGGATGGAAATTGAGAAATTCCAAGAAATGGGATAGGAATAGGTTTTAAAGCATCTTTAATTAGTTATAATTTTTTGGTGAATCAATATCCTGTGGTTCAGTAGCTTCTTTTTATTTGAAAGCGGAGGAAAATGTTACTTATAATATAGTAGAAAATTGAAAAGATTTGTTCTCCATTCTTCAGTAGCTTCTTAGAATGTATCTAAATTGGGATTTTTCGCAGTCTTTTTCTGTAAGTCAGTGATAAAAATCTTGAAAAAAATTTCAAAAGATGATATAATACCAAATTGTAAGGGTTATCAAAAGGTAACTCAAAAACTATTTTTTAAAAGGAGAGTCCAATTATGGCTTCTAAAGATTTCCACATCGTGGCAGAAACAGGTATCCACGCACGTCCAGCAACTTTGTTGGTTCAAACTGCTAGCAAATTTGCATCAGACATCACTCTTGAATACAAAGGTAAATCAGTTAACTTGAAATCAATCATGGGTGTTATGAGCCTTGGTGTTGGTCAAGGTGCTGACGTTGTAATTTCTGCTGAAGGTGCTGACGCTGATGATGCGATCGCAGCTATCTCAGAAACAATGACTAAAGAAGGATTGGCTTAAAAATATGACAAAAATGCTAAAAGGAATTGCAGCATCCGATGGTGTTGCCGTTGCTAAGGCATATTTGCTCATTCAACCAGACTTATCATTTGAGACTGTTTCAGTCGAAGATACAAGTGCAGAAGAAGCTCGTTTGGATGCAGCTCTTGAAGCTTCACAAAACGAGCTTTCTCTTATTCGGGAGAATGCAGTAGCAAGCCTTGGTGAAGAAGCAGCGCAAGTTTTTGATGCGCATATGATGGTTCTCGCTGACCCTGAAATGATTGGTCAGATCAAAGAAACGATTCGTACGAAAAAAATCAATGCAGAAGCTGGCTTGAAAGAAGTCACTGACATGTTCATTGCAATCTTTGAAGGAATGGAAGACAATCCTTACATGCAAGAACGTGCAGCAGACATTCGCGACGTTACCAAACGTGTCCTTGCCAACTTGCTTGGTAAGAAATTGCCAAACCCTGCTTCTATCAATGAAGAAGCAATCGTGGTGGCGCATGACTTGACACCATCTGATACAGCTCAGTTGAACAAAAAGTATGTAAAAGCCTTTGTTACTAACATCGGTGGACGTACAAGTCACTCAGCTATCATGGCGCGTACACTTGAAATCGCAGCCGTTCTTGGAACAAATAACATCACAGAACTTGTCAAAGATGGTGATGTTTTGGCTGTTTCAGGGATCACTGGTGAAGTGGTGATCAACCCAACTGAGGAACAAATCGCAGCCTTCAAAGCAGCTGGTGAAGCTTACGCTAAACAAAAAGCTGAATGGGCTCTCCTTAAAGATGCTCAAACAGTTACTGCTGATGGAAAACATTTCGAATTGGCTGCTAACATCGGTACACCTAAAGACGTTGAAGGTGTGAATGATAACGGTGCAGAAGCTGTTGGTCTCTATCGTACAGAATTCTTGTATATGGATTCTCAAGACTTCCCAACTGAAGATGACCAATATGAAGCTTACAAAGCAGTTCTTGAAGGTATGAACGGTAAACCTGTTGTCGTTCGTACAATGGATATCGGTGGGGATAAGGAACTCCCTTACTTCGACCTTCCTAAAGAAATGAACCCATTCTTGGGTTACCGTGCTTTGCGTATTTCTATCTCTGAAACTGGTAATCAAATGTTCCGTACACAATTGCGTGCCTTGCTTCGTGCATCTGTTCACGGTAAATTGCGGATCATGTTCCCAATGGTTGCTTTGTTGACGGAGTTCCGTACGGCTAAAGGCATTCTTGAAGAAGAAAAAGCTAAATTGCTTGCTGAAGGTGTTGCCGTTGCAGACGATATCCAAGTAGGGATCATGATTGAAATTCCAGCTGCAGCTATGCTTGCTGATCAATTTGCTAAGGAAGTTGATTTCTTCTCAATTGGTACAAACGACTTGATCCAATACACTATGGCTGCTGACCGTATGAACGAACAAGTTTCATACCTTTACCAACCGTATAACCCATCAATCCTTCGTTTGATCAATAATGTGATCAAGGCGGCTCACGCAGAAGGTAAATGGGCTGGTATGTGTGGTGAAATGGCCGGTGACCAAACAGCTGTTCCACTCCTTGTCGGAATGGGCTTGGATGAGTTCTCCATGTCAGCGACATCTGTTCTTCGTACACGTAGCTTGATGAAGAAATTGGATACAGCTAAAATGCAAGAATACGCTAACCGTGCTCTGACTGAATGTTCAACCATGGAAGAAGTGCTTGAACTTTCTAAAGAATACGTGAACGTAGACTAAGAATGAATCAAATACTAAGACATATCTGTCTTAGTCTCAGATTGAAGACAAAGAAATTTTAAAAACTTTCCTAAGGTCTCAATCATTCCGAGTGCCTGAAACAACTGTGTTTCAGGCACTTTTCTCACAGCGAAAAGTATTTCAACTTCTTAAATAACTAAAAAATAAAAGTTATTTTTTGAAAATTATCTAGCTGTTTTATGTAAAATCATAGTTTGTCTACATTCAAATACTAAGACACATCTGTCTTAGTATTTTTTTTGTTTTTTTTACTTTTTTTATAAAAATGTTCATTTTATTCGTAATAAACTAGTTAGTAATAAAAACATTGACTAAAATGTTCGGTTTTTTGTTTAAATTTCCTTAGATATGTAGTATAATCGTAAGTAAGAGTATGAGGAAAGCGAAGGAATGCAGTAAAAGGTTCGGAAAAGAAAATGAAAGAACTTTTCCTGATAAATTTACATGATTTTCCTGGAATCAACTTGAAAATTAAGTGATTTTATAGTAAAATAAAAACAATTAGAAAACGCTTTCAAAAAAATTGAAGAGGTGAGTATATGGATAGAAGCACAGACTTATGGACATTTGGAAGAGGGGATAATTTCCAGCTTCAAGAGTATTTAGGTGCTCACAAGGAAACAAGGGGAGAACAAGAAGGGTATGCCTTCCGTGTTTGGGCTCCCAATGCCCAGGCGGTCGATCTGATTGGTGACTTTACTGATTGGGAAGCCCGGAAAATTCCAATGGTTCGTAATGAAGGAGGCGTCTGGGAAGTTTTCTGTTCAGATGCAAAAGAGGGAGATATCTACAAATATTTGGTGACACGAAATAATGGTCATCAGGTTCAAAAAATTGATCCTCTAGCGTTATGGATGGAAAAACGACCCAATACAGGGTCTATCATTAAGACCATTCCGGAAAAGAACTGGAAAGACGGTCTTTGGAGAGCACGCCGTAAAAAATTTGGTTTTAAGGAACGACCTGTTAATATCTATGAGGTTCACGCAGGATCTTGGAAACGAAATGATGATTATAGTTCCTATACTTTCAAACAACTAAAAGAAGAACTCATCCCTTATTTGGTTGAGATGAACTACACCCACGTAGAATTTATGCCAGTGATGGCCCATCCATTGGGATTGAGCTGGGGGTATCAGCTCATGGGCTATTTTGCCCTCGAGCAAACTTATGGTAGCCCAGAAGAATTTCAAGATTTCGTGGAAGAATGTCACCTCAACAATATCGGAGTGATCGTGGATTGGGTGCCTGGCCATTTCATCATTAATGATGATGCTTTGGCATATTATGATGGAACACCAACATTTGAATACCAGGATGAACATCGGGCCCATAACTATGGTTGGGGGGCTTTGAACTTCGATTTAGGAAAGAATCAAGTACAGTCTTTCTTGATTTCTAGTTTGAAGTTTTGGATTGAAACCTATCATTTAGATGGAATTCGGGTCGATGCTGTGAGCAATATGCTCTACCTCGATTATGACAGTGGTCCATGGACACCAAATATTGATGGGGGAAACCTCAACTATGAAGGGGTTCATTTCCTCAGACGTTTGAATGCGATTATCAAGAACGAACACCCAGATGTTATGATGATTGCTGAAGAAAGTTCTGCTGGTCAAAAGATCACAGGCCCTGAAGAAGAAGGTGGTCTTGGTTTTGACTATAAATGGAATATGGGTTGGATGAATGATATTCTACGATTCTATGAGGAAGACCCGGTCTACAGGAAATTTGACTTTAATCTGGTAACCTTTAGTTATATGTATGCATTTTCTGAGAATTTCTTACTACCATTTTCACATGATGAAGTGGTGCACGGTAAGAAGAGTTTGATGCACAAGATGTGGGGAGATCGGTACAATCAATTTGCTGGACTCCGTAATCTTTTAACCTATCAGATCTGCCATCCAGGTAAGAAATTGCTCTTTATGGGTTCAGAATTTGGTCAATTTTTGGAATGGAAGTCAGAGGAGCAACTGGAATGGGGGAATCTAGAGGATGAAATGAATGCTAAGATGCGTCGTTTTACTTCTCAGCTCAATCATTTCTACAAAGAACACAAAGAATTGTGGGAGATTGATGATAGCTTTGATGGCTTAGAGATTATTGATGCAGATAACCGGGATCAGAGCGTCTTGTCTATGATCCGGAAGAATCGTAAAGGCGAGCTTCTAGTATGTGTCTTCAATATGGCACCAGTAGAACGCAAGGACTTTACGATTGGTGTGCCTGTATCAGCGGTCTATGAAGAAATTTGGAATACAGAATTAGAAGAATGGGGAGGTGTCTGGAAAGAGCACAATCCGACAGTTCAGTCTCAAGAGGGACTATGGAAGGATTATGAACAAACCTTGACCTTTACTTTGCCGGCTTTAGGAGCTAGTATTTGGAAGGTAAAACGCAAGGTGCGTAAGACAAAATCTAAAACATCAGATAAGAAATGACGATCGGTTGACTCTATGGGAGTCCAAGCTTTAAAAAGAGGAAGTAGTCAATGAAGAATGAAATGCTCGCTTTAATTCTTGCCGGAGGGCAAGGAACACGTCTTGGAAAATTAACCAAAAACATCGCAAAACCTGCGGTTCAATTTGGTGGGCGCTATCGGATTATCGATTTTGCGCTATCAAACTGCGCCAACTCAGGAATTCACAATGTTGGTGTGATTACACAGTACCAGCCACTGGCCCTCAATAGTCATATTGGAAATGGTTCAAGCTGGGGATTGGATGGAATCAATACAGGTGTTTCTATTTTGCAACCTTATTCAGCTAGTGAAGGAAATCGTTGGTTCGAAGGAACTAGTCATGCCATCCTCCAAAATATCGACTATATCGACAGCATCAATCCTGAATATGTCTTGATTCTTTCTGGTGACCATATCTACAAGATGGACTATGATGATATGCTTCAAGCGCACAAGGATAATAATGCGAGCTTGACTGTTGCCGTCCTAGATGTACCTTTGAAGGAAGCGAGTCGTTTTGGAATCATGAATACCGATGCTAATAATCGGATTGTTGAATTTGAAGAAAAACCAGCTGAACCAAAATCTACCAAGGCTTCCATGGGGATTTACATCTTTGACTGGGCTCGTCTGCGCAATATGTTGGTTGCTGCTGAAAAGAGCGATATCGATATGTCAGACTTCGGTAAAAATGTCATTCCAACTTATCTAGAATCAGGAGAAAGTGTTTATGCTTATGAATTCAATGGTTATTGGAAAGACGTTGGTACAATTGAGTCTCTTTGGGAAGCCAATATGGAATATATCGATCCGAATAATGCCTTGGATAGTCGCGATCGTCACTGGAAAATCTATTCACGCAACCTCATTTCTCCACCAAACTTCTTTGGGGAACATGGCCACATCGAAGATTCTCTTGTCGTCGATGGTTGTTCGGTAGACGGTACAGTCAAACACTCCATCTTATCAACAGAAGCTCAAGTTCGTGAAGGAGCGGTTGTCGAAGATGCTGTCGTGATGAGCAATGCCATTATCGGTAAAGGAGCTGTCGTGAAACGCGCGATTATCGGAGAAGGAGCAGTCATTGCAGAAGGCGTCGTGATTGATGGAACAGAGGAAGTACAAGTTGTCGGTTACAATGAAAAAGTGGGGGTAGCAACAGATGAAGATTGATAAATATTCAGCCATTTTAGGAAATACAGTTGGGTATCATGATATGTCCACTTTGACCAGCCATCGTCCGGTAGCATCCCTACCGTTTGATGGGAAATACCGCTTAATCGACTTCCCATTGTCTAGTCTTGCAAATGCTGGTATTCGTAGTGTTTTTGGGATTTTCCAACAAGAAAATATTAGTTCGGTCTTTGACCATATTCGTTCAGGTCGTGAGTGGGGCTTGTCTACTTTATTGAGCCACTATTACCTCGGAATCTATAATACTCCAGTTGAAAATACAACGGTAGGGCCAGAATACTACCAACAATTATTGACCTATTTGAAACGGTCTGGTTCTAATCAAACAGTTGCTTTGAACTGTGATGTATTAATGAATATTGACCTCAATCAGATTTTCCACCTTCATAATACCATTGATCGTCCGATTACAGTGGTTTATAAAAAGTTGCATCTGCAAAACATTTCTGAAGTAAATGCTGTCTTGGAAATTGATGAAACAGACCATGTTACAGAGCAAAAACTTTTTGATGGTCAGGATCCTGATAAAGTCTACAATATGTCAACAGATGTCTTTATTGTAGATACTCCTTGGTTGATTGAAAAAATTGAAGAAGAAGCCAAGAAAGAATACCCACAAAAATTGCGCTATATCTTGCGTGATTTGGCAGTGGAATACAATGCCTTTGCCTTTGAGTATACAGGCTACCTAGCAAATATTCACTCAGTTGAATCCTATTATCAAGCAAACTTGGATATGTTGGAAAACCAAAAATTCATGAAGCTCTTTTCACCAAATCAAAAGGTGTATACAAAAGTGAAGAATGAAGAGCCAACTTATTATTCCAAGACTTCAAATATCAAATCGTCCCAATTTGCTTCTGGTAGTATTGTAGAAGGAACCGTTGAACGCTCTGTTGTTTCACGCCGGGTACACCTTCATGAAGGTTCAGAAGTCCGCAGTAGTCTTCTTTTCCCTGGTGTTGTCATTCATGAAAATGCAATCGTCGAACATGCCATCCTGGATAAGGGGGTTGAAGTGACTGCCGGTGTGACGATTCGTGGAACAGAAGAAGCACCTGTCGTGGTTAAAAAAGGAACGATTGTTACAGAGGATATTGTCTAATGAAACTATTATTTGTTGCAGCTGAAGGAGCACCATTTTCTAAGACAGGTGGCTTGGGAGACGTCATTGGCGCTCTTCCTAAATCCTTAGCTAAAAGTGGTCATGACGTGCGCGTGATTCTCCCTTACTATGATATGGTAGAGGCAAAATTTGGGGATCAAATTGAAGACGTTTTGCATTTTGAG
Organism: Streptococcus sp. 27098_8_66; assembly: GCF_041431945.1. Lineage (NCBI taxonomy): Bacteria > Bacillati > Bacillota > Bacilli > Lactobacillales > Streptococcaceae > Streptococcus > Streptococcus sp. 27098_8_66. Next base: position 107,659 of record NZ_JAPVYS010000002.1, read on the forward strand.
ACCAAGGTTGGCTGGAGAAGTCAATATGTGGGTGTGAAACGCATTGTACGAGATGGGGTCACCTTTTACTTTATTGATAACCAACACTATTTCTTTAGAGGCCATGTGTATGGTGACTTTGATGATGGCGAACGGTTTGCCTTTTTCCAGCTCGCGGCCTTAGAAACGATGGAACGGGTTGACTTCATTCCAGATGTTCTTCATGCCCATGATTACCATACAGCGATGATTCCTTTCTTGCTTAAGGAAAAATACCGTTGGATTCAAGCTTACCATGGGATTAAAACAGTATTGACCATCCATAATTTGGAATTCCAAGGTCAGTTTGACCCAGGAATGTTGTGGGATTTATTCGGAGTGGGATTTGAACGCTATGCAGACGGAACACTTCGGTGGAATGATTGCCTGAATTGGATGAAAGCCGGCATTCTATATGCTGACCGTGTGACAACCGTATCTCCTAGTTATGCACATGAGATTATGACTGCTGAATACGGTTGTGGCTTGGATCAGATCCTTCGGATGGAATCTGGCAAGGTGACCGGTATTGTTAACGGGATTGATGCGGATTTATATAATCCTGAAACGGATCCACTCTTGACGCATCACTTCAGTCTTTCAGATCTTTCAGGTAAAGCAGCTAGTAAACGAGCTCTTCAAGAACGTGTCGGTTTACCCGTTCGCGATGACGTTCCTTTGTTTGGAATTGTCTCTCGTTTGACACGTCAAAAAGGTTTTGATGTTGTGGTGGAAGAGTTGCATCAACTCTTGCAAAAGGATATTCAGATTGTCTTGCTCGGTACAGGAGATCCTGGATTTGAAAATGCCTTTGCTTGGTTCGGTCAAGCCTACTCAGATAAACTTTCAGCTAATATCACATTTGATGTCCAATTGGCCCAAGAAATCTATGCAGCGTCAGATGTCTTCTTGATGCCAAGCCGCTTTGAACCATGTGGCCTTTCTCAAATGATGGCCATGCGTTATGGAACCCTTCCTTTGGTACATGAAGTCGGCGGACTTCGAGATACGGTTCAACCGTATAATGTTGTTGATGGAAGTGGAACAGGCTTTAGCTTCAATAATTTATCTGGCTACTGGTTTAACTGGGCAGTTGATGAGGCTTTAGCTGTTTACTACAATGACAAACAGGCTTGGTATGGCCTGCAAGAACAAGCCATGACTCGTGATTTCTCATGGGATACGGCTAGTCAACGATACAACGATTTATACCAGTCCTTATAAGTAAATCTAGTGTAAAAACGCCTTTCGAGGCGTTTTTTGTTTTGTTTTCTTCCTATAAAGAAAACGGTTTATTTTTTTGAGTTTTAGAGCTTGCTAAAATAGAAGAAAAAAGATAAGATAGGTAAAGGTAAAAAATCCCGGGAAGGTTCTTATTTCTGGAAAGGATCCCATCCTCTCTAAAAATAATCAGGTCCCTGCTCGAGGGTTAAATATTACTATATAGGAATTTTAGGATGAAAAAAGCGAAACAAACGTTTGAAAAAATGACCAAATATTCGATTCGGAAATTAACTGTCGGTGTTGGTCCGGTAGCCATTGGAGCCTTTTTATTAGGAGGAAGCTTGTTAGGAGCTCGTCCTGTCAAAGCAGATCAGGTGACTCTACCTGCTCATGTGCACTTAGGATATGTGACAGAAGAAGAGCTAACTGCTGAAGAAAAAGAACAGGTGATTCATGCAATCCCTGAAGAGTATCAAAATGAAGATACTTTCTATCTCGTCTATAAGAAGAAGGAAGCAATTCAGTCGGTTCTTCCTCAAACAGGAAGTCAGGAAGTCGCCCTATTTGGCCTAAGTCTAGCCACTGCTTCCTTTGCGGTCCTCTTACTCTCTAAAAAGCACCGGAAGAAGGTCATGGGCGTCCTTTTGATTGGAGCCATGGGACAAAGTCTTCTACTTCCAGTTGAAGTCGCAGCGCTACAAAATCAAGTTTTGCGCGCCTATAATCAGGATCTTGCGATCGCATCGAGCAAAGATCTTGCAAATGGCGTGATTCAAATTGACGGCTATGACTATATTGGTTATCTGTGCTACCCGTCAGTCCAAAAGACGAGCTTACAAGAGCCAAAGGCTATGCAGGAAACGAAATCTTCTGTAGAAGGGACGATCAAAACAAGTACAGGTATTCCACAAGTGGAAGCACAAGCGCGTGTGACCCCAGAAGTCGCTCCAGCCTTTCCTCAAGTTGAAAAACCAAGCCTGGAAGTCTCTACTGAGCCTGTGCCATTTGAAACTTTCAAACAAGCTGATCCTACATTGGCCAAAGGGCAAACCAAGGTGCTGACTGCTGGTCAAAATGGGGAGCGGACCATATTGACGGAAGTGAGTGTGGTAGATGGACAAGAAGTTCGCAGAGTAGTTGAAAGCAAGGTCACTAAAGAACCAGTTTCACAAATTCTTGCTGTCGGGACAAAAGAAGATGCCCAACCAACCCCTCAACCCAGCCCTTCTCCAGTTGTAACGGCCAAAGGGACACAAGAAGAAGGCCATGTCGGCGAAGCTCCTGTTCAACCAGAGAATCCAGTCTATACAGGCGTAGTGGAAGCTAAGGGAACACAAGAAGAAGGCCATGTCGGCGAAGCTCCTGTTCAACCGGAGAATCCAGTCTATACAGGTGTGGTAGAAGCCAAAGGGACGCAGGAAGAAGGCCATGTCGGCGAAGCTCCTGTTCAACCAGAGAATCCAGTCTATACAGGCGTGGTGGAAGCTAAGGGAACACAAGAAGAAGGTCATGTTGGTGAAGCTCCTGTTCAACCGGAGAATCAAGCCTATACAGGTGTGGTGGAAGCCAAGGGAACACAGGAAGAAGGCCATGTCGGCGAAGCTCCTATTCAACCGGAGAACCCAACCTATCAAGTAACGGGAGGGACTGTAACAGAGACAGAAACGGAAATCCTTCCATATGAAACAGAGTATGTAACGGACGCCAATCGTTACACCGATGAAGAAAGCCTCCTTCAAAAAGGAGAGGCTGGTAGCCAGGAGATTCGTCGTGTTTATAAGACGGTTAATGGTGAGAAGATTGGAGAGCCTCTCAGTACGACCACTGAAACGGTCAAAGCTCCTGTGACAGAAAAAATTAGTCGTGGGACCAAGGCGATTGAAGGCCAAAAAGAGGAAGTTGCTTTTGAAGAAATTCCATTTAAGACGGTAACCGAACAAGATGCCACCTTGCTAAAAGGAACTGAAAGGGTTTCTCAAGCCGGTAAGAATGGGAAGAAGAAAATCACCAAGGTCTACAAGACCATCAAGGGAGTTAAAACGGCGGATGCCCCAACGGTTACGGAGGAAGTAGTTGAACAAGCTCAAGATCGGATCATTCAAAAAGGGACCAAAGAACTTGATAAGCCTACCTTAACTTTGACCCAGGTCGATAAGGAAGAATTGAAGCGCAGTGCTAAAGCTACTTATCATTTGGATAAACCAGACGGTGTGACCATCAAGTCCATCCAGGCTGTATTGAAGAAGGGTGATCAAGTGGTGAAAACCCTGACCCTTTCAGAGACGGACTTGGCAGCTGCTTTAGCGGACTTGGACTACTACAAGGATTATACGCTCGCAACGACCATGGTGTATGACCGTGGAAATGGGGATGAAGAAGAAGTTCTCAAGGAAAAACCACTGAGAATTGATCTTAAAAAAGTTGAAATCAAAAACATCAAGGAAACCAGTCTGATTAGCGTGGATGACCAAGGTCTTGAGACCGATAGCAGCCTCTTGTCTGAAACACCATCAGATGTGAAGCCTTACTACTTAAAGGTCACTACCTATGATAATAAGGTTACAAAACTAGCCGTTGATAAAATTGAAGAAGTAACGGTAGATGGCGTGACCCTCTACAAAGTAACAGCCAAAGCTCCTGATCTCATTCAACGGACTGCGGACAACCAGTTTAGTGAGGACTATGTCCACTATATTGCAAAACCCAAAGCTCATGAAGGGGATGTCTACTACAATTTCAACGAACTTGTAAAAGCTATGCAAGCCAATCCGACTGGTACCTTTAAACTGGGTAGCAATATGAATGCGGCTAATGTCCAGCCAGTAGGGAAATCCTATGTGACCAATGCCTTCAAGGGAATTTTGGAAAGTACGAATGGAAATAAATTTGCCATCCATAACATTACAAGACCATTATTTGGGAACATCGAAGGTGGCTCGGTTAAGAATCTCTTGCTTGAAAATGTCAATATTGACCTACCTGGGACAGATCGAGTAGCCCCAATAGCAGGTGTTATCAAAAATAATGCAACTGTCGAGAATGTTAAAGTAACAGGAAGTGTTGTTGGGAACAATGACGTAGCAGGGATCGTCAATAAAATTGATGGCAGTGGGAAAGTAAGTAATGTCGCCTTTATCGGGAAACTGCACGCTGCTGGGAACAAAGGTGGCTATCTAGCGGGTGTTGTTGGTGAGAACTGGAAGGGTGTCGTAGAAAAAGCTTACGTTGATGCTGAAATCACTGGGAATAAAGCCAAAGCTGCAGGTTTGGCTTATTCCTCTCAAAATGGTGGAAATAACCACACAGTAGGTAAAGAAGGAGTTCTCAGAAACTCCGTTGCTAAAGGTTCGATTGAACTCAAAGAAGCTGTCCAATCTGGTGGATTACTAGGGACCAACTGGGCCTTGGGGACTATTGAAGACAACATCACCATGATGAAAGTCAAAACAGGTGAGATGGTCTTCGGACATTCGGATATCGACGCAGATGATTATTTCACCTATTCAAGAACCAAGCGCAATTACAGTGTGGAAGGCGTGAGTGAAGGGAAGAAATCCTTTAACAACTCCCGTAAAATCCCAAGCATCTCGCTGGCAGAAGCTGAGCAGAAAATCGAAGCAATGGGAATTACAGCTGATACATTCACCAGCAGCAAACCGATTGAAGACACGCTCAATCACCTTGTTAGCAAAGACGATCAATACAAGGCCATCACTGCTTACGATGCGACTCGTGAGCTGGCTTACCGTAATATTGCTAAATTGCAACCATTCTACAACAAAGAGTGGATTGTCGACCAAGGGAATAAACTGGCTGCGACGAGCCCTCTTTTGACCAAGGAAGTCTTGTCTGTGACCGCTATGAAGGGCAATGATTTTGTCACTGAACTAGCAGATGCTGATCACATCCTGATCCATTATGCCGATAAGACCAAAGATGTCTTTAGCATGACACCGAAAGATTCTAAAGTCAAACAAGTCAAAGAGTACAGTGTGGCGGAGCTCGGTGAAGTAGTCTACACGCCAAATATGGTGGACAAGGACCGGAGCGATCTCATCAGTGCCATCGTAGAGAAATTAAGTCCTGTAGAATTGCAATCAGATCCAATCTACACTCACTTAGGTCGAACAGGACCTAACAAAGTCAATGCCATTAAGAACCTTTACCTCGAAGAAAGTTTCCAAGAAGTCAAGGATAATCTGACTCACTTTGTCAAACAACTGGTTGAAAACCAAGACCATCAATTAAACACAGATGAGGCTGCTAAACGTGCCCTTATCAAGAAAGTTGATGACAACAAGGCGGCCGTTCTTTTAGGGCTTTCTTACCTCAATCGCTATTACGGAGTGAAGTTCGATGATGTCAATCTTAAGCAGCTCATGTTGTTCAAGCCAGACTTCTATGGGAAGAATGTTGATGTCTTAGACCGTTTGATTGAAATTGGTTCAAAAGAAGACTACATCAAAGGAACTCGTACCCATGATGCCTTCCGAGAAGTCGTTGCGAAGTCTACTCTTTCTAGCAACCTAAATGACTTCTTGAAGTACAATATGGAGCTCTTCACAAAAGAGACAGACTTGAATGATTGGTTCATCAAAGCAACCAAAGACAATGTCTATATTGTGGAGCCTGAGACGACCAATCCAGCTTTCGCATCTGCTAAGCATAGAGCCTATGAGGGCTTAAACAATGATATTCACGGTAAAATGATCTTGCCACTCTTGAATCTTAAAGATGCGCACATGTTCTTGATTTCAACATACAATACCTTGGCCTATAGTTCCTTCGAGAAATACGGTAAAAACACTGAGGCAGAACGAAATGCCTTCAAGGCGGAAATTGATAAAGTAGCAAAAGCCCAACAGGACTACTTGGATTTCTGGTCGCGATTAGCAGCTGATAATGTTCGCAACCAGCTCCTAAAGAGCAATAATATGGTGCCGACCCCTGTCCTTGATAACCAAAACTACAAAGGCATTAGTACAGACCGTTATGGCCATACGAATAGTGGAAAAGATGTCGCTCCAATTCGTGAATTATATGGACCAACTGATCGTTACCATGCGACAGATTGGCGCATGGGAGCAACCGCTCGTGTCTATGGAAATCCTTATAAAGATGATTCGGTCTTCTTTATGGTGACGGATATGATCAGTGACTTTGGGATTTCTGCTTTTACCCATGAAACGACGCACGTCAATGACCGTATGGTATACTTGGGTGGCTGGAGACACCGTGAAGGAACGGATCTAGAAGCCTATGCTCAAGGCATGCTCCAAACGCCATCCGTATCCAATCCAAATGGAGAATACAAAGCTCTAGGTCTCAACATGGCCTATGAACGTCCAAACGACGGCAACCAATGGTACAACACTAATCCAAATTACCTTCAATCACGCGATGAAATTGATCGTTACATGAAGGGGTATAACGATACGCTCATGCTTCTGGATTACCTAGAAGGAGAAGCCGTCCTCAATAAAGGCAGTCAAGACTTGAACAATGCATGGTTCAAGAAGGTTGATAAACAATACCGAGGGGCTAATACCAAGAATCAATTTGATAAGGTGCGTCCTTTGAGTGATGAGGAAAAAGCCATCACCTTACATTCAGTAGATGATCTCATCACCAACAACTTCATGACCAATCGTGGTCCTGGAAATGGTGTCTATAATCCATCAGACTTTGGCTCAGCCTATGTGACGGTGCCGATGATGACAGGGATCTATGGTGGAAACACCAGTGAAGGGGCTCCTGGAGCCATGTCCTTCAAACACAATACCTTTAGACTCTGGGGCTACTATGGTTATGAAAAAGGCTTCTTAGGCTATGCTTCAAACAAGTATAAACAAGAATCCAAACAAGCAGGTCATGCGACTTTAGGGGATGATTACATCATTCAAAAGATTTCTGATGGAACATTCAGTACCCTTGAAGACTGGAAGAAAGCATACTTCAACGAAGTGGTGACCAGTGCTAAAAATGGACTTCAGGCTATTGAAGTTGATGGGACTACTTATAGCACTTATGATGACTTAAAACAAGCCTTTGCAACTGCGGTTGAAAAAGATCAGGCCAGCTTGAAGAATGGTTCTGTCAAATTTGACAATACCCTTGCCTTGAAAGAAAAAATCTTTAAGAAATTACTGCAACAAACAGACAGTTTCAAAACGTCTATCTTTAAATAATCGAATTCTCTCATCTGCTGAGCAGGTGAGAGTTTTTTAGAAGAAAAAATGAATAGAGGTGGACAAAGCGTCTAAAAATTAAAAGAAATCAATCGTAGATAGGAAAAATTATCATATTAAAAAAATAACGTAATTTCACTAAAACGCTTACTTTTATAGAAAATATTTGACTATTATATCTTTTAGGAGTAAACTAAGGAGGTAAAATTTATAAAAGGAGAATTCATCATGAATTTAACATTTTTAGGTCTTTGTTTAGCCTGTTTTGGTGTATCACTGGCAGAAGGTTTGATGATGAGTAGCTTATTGAAATCTGCGTCTCGTCAACCAGAAATTATCGGTCAATTGCGTAGCCTCTTGATTCTTGGTGTTGCCTTTGTCGAAGGTACTTTCTTCGTAACCTTGGTTATGGCCTTTATTATCAAATAGACGCTTCTATTTTAGAAAAGGAGGTGTCAAACCTTGGAAGAAAGTATCAATCCAACGATTACTCTTGGACCTGTATCTTTTAATTTGACCCTACTTGCTATGACCCTGATTTCTGTTTTCGCCGTTTTTGGCTTCATTTATTGGGCCAGTCGAAAAATGTCGATCCGACCAAAAGGCAAACAAAATGTGCTGGAATACGCATATGACTTTGTCGTAGGCTTTACAAAAGGAAATATTGGGGAACATTACATAAAGGACTATTCCTTGTTCTTGTTTGTTCTTTTCCTATTTCTTTTAGTAGCCAATAACATTGGATTGATGGCTAAAATCGAAACGACCAATGGTTACAATTTGTGGACATCACCAACCGCTAACCTGGGTTATGACTTTGCCTTTTCATTTTTGATCACCTTAATCGCCCATGTAGAAGGAATTCGCAGACGTGGTGTGAAGGAATATTTAAAGGCTTTTGTGACACCCGGATTTATGACCCCCATGAATATTTTGGAAGAATTCACGAATTTTGCCTCCTTGGCCCTTCGGATCTTCGGAAATATCTTTGCGGGTGAGGTACTAGCAAGCTTGCTTGTGACTTTGTCGCATCAAGCTGTTTATTGGTATCCATTTGCCTTTATTGGAAGCATGGCATGGACTGCATTTTCAATTTTCATTTCATGTATCCAAGCCTATGTATTTACCATGTTGTCATCAATTTATATTGGTAAGAAAATTAATGGCGAAGAGTAAGTAGAGGAGGAGTAGAAGAATGCATGTATCAATGAGTGAAATTATTGGTAACTTTATTCTCATTGCTGGTTCCTTCCTATTATTAATCTTTTTAATAAAGAAATTTGCATGGAACAATATCAATGGAATTTTAGAAGCGCGTGCCAAAAAGATTATAGATGATATTGATGGAGCAGAATCAGCTCGTCAAAAAGCTGAGGAACTAGCAAGTAAACGTGAAGAAGAGTTGGCAGGTAGCCGCAAAGAAGCTGCGTCTATTGTCGAAAATGCAAAGGAAACTGCAGAAAAGAACAAATCTCAGATCCTTTCAGAAGCCACTCAAGAAGCAGTACGTTTGAAAGAAAAAGCGCAACAAGAAATTGCGCATAACAAAGAAGAAGCATTGAACAGTATCAAAGGCGATGTGGCAGATCTCACTGTCAATCTTGCCAGCAAATTGTTGAGTCAACAGCTGGATGCTGAAGGTCAACGCCAACTGATCGATCGCTATCTTGATGAATTAGGAGAAGCCTAATGGACAAAAAGCAACTGATGGTGATTGAGAAATATACCCAGCCTTTTGTTCAATTGGTCTTTGAAAAAGGAGAACAAGATCTAGTCTTTGAAAAATTGACCCAAATCAAGGGGATTTTTGAGGAGACTGGACTTGCTAACTTCTTAGCTCATATCGGTGTAGAGGATGAAGAGAAAGCAAAAAGTCTCAGACTTTTTCAACCCTCGGATTCACAATTACTCGACCATTTGATTGAAGTGGTTATTCTCAATCATCGTGAAGCCTTATTTTATGACATTGTAACGATTTGTTTGGATCAGATTCAACTGTTGAGCAACGCTTTTGTCGTCACTGTTACGACGGTTGCTGGTTTGGATCCTGTTCAAGAGCAAAAGCTAATCCCCATTATCGAAAGAAAATTTGGGATTCAAGTTCGCTCGATCCAACAAAAGATCGATCCAGATTTAATTGGTGGCTTTGTCGTGACAGCCAATCATAAAACGTTGGATACCAGTCTCAAACACCAATTGCAAGTTATAAAATCTAAATTGAAATAGAAAGTGGTGTGAATTTTGGCGATTAACGCACAAGAAATCAGCGCTTTAATTAAGCAACAAATTGAAAATTTCAAGCCAAACTTTGACGTCACTGAGACAGGTGTTGTAACCTACATTGGTGACGGGATTGCCCGTGCTCATGGTCTTGAAAATGCCATGAGTGGTGAGTTGTTGATCTTTGAAAATGGCTCATACGGGATGGCCCAAAACTTAGAAACAACGGATGTCGGGATCATCATCTTAGGTGATTTCACGGATATTCGTGAAGGAGACTCTGTCCGTCGTACAGGTAAAATCATGGAAGTCCCTGCAGGGGATGCCTTGATTGGTCGGGTTGTTAACCCACTTGGCCAACCAGTAGATGGTTTGGGTGAGATTGTGACAGATAAATTCCGTCCAGTTGAAACACCAGCTCCTGGCGTTATGCAACGGAAATCTGTCTCAGAACCCCTACAAACTGGTTTGAAAGCCATTGATGCCCTTGTTCCAATCGGACGTGGTCAACGGGAATTGATTATCGGGGACCGTCAAACAGGGAAAACTTCGATTGCCATCGATACCATCTTGAACCAAAAGGGTCAAGACATGATCTGTATCTATGTGGCGATTGGTCAAAAAGAATCAACAGTTCGTACGCAAGTAGAAACTCTTCGTAAATACGGAGCCATGGATTATACGATTGTGGTAACCGCTTCGGCTTCTCAACCATCTCCATTGCTCTACTTGGCACCTTATGCCGGGGTTGCCATGGCAGAAGAGTTCATGTATAACGGTAAACACGTTTTGATCGTCTATGATGATTTGTCAAAACAAGCCGTAGCCTATCGTGAATTGTCCCTTCTTCTTCGTCGTCCACCAGGACGTGAAGCCTTCCCAGGGGATGTCTTCTATCTCCACAGCCGTTTGTTGGAACGTTCAGCTAAAGTTTCAGATGAATTGGGTGGGGGTTCTATTACAGCTCTTCCAATCATTGAAACCCAAGCAGGGGACATCTCCGCTTATATCGCAACCAATGTGATTTCGATCACAGACGGACAAATCTTCTTGCAAGATAGTTTGTTTAATGCCGGTATTCGTCCAGCCATTGATGCCGGATCTTCTGTTTCCCGGGTTGGTGGATCTGCTCAAATCAAGGCTATGAAGAAGGTTGCTGGTACCCTTCGTATCGACCTCGCTTCCTACCGTGAGTTGGAAGCCTTCACGAAATTTGGTAGTGATTTGGATGCTGCGACTCAAGCGAAATTGAACCGTGGTCGTCGGACAGTGGAAGTCTTGAAACAACCTGTTCATGAACCATTGACAGTTGAAAAACAAGTCGTGATCTTGTATGCCTTGACTCATGGTTTCTTAGATAGTGTTCCAGTAGACGACATTCTTCGTTTCCAAGAAGAGTTGTTTGATTACTTTGAAGCACATTATCATCAAATCTTTGAGACGATTCGTTCGACACATGATCTTCCAGCAGAAGAAGAACTGGATGCAGCCCTTACTGAATTTGTCAACCAGTCAAATTTCAAATAGAAATAGGAGTGGAAGATGGCAGTTTCATTAAATGATATTAAAAATAAAATTGCATCCACAAAAAACACCAGTCAAATCACCAATGCCATGCAGATGGTGTCCGCTGCCAAACTTGGTAAATCTGAGCAGGCAGCCAAGGATTTTCAGGTTTATGCTGCTAAGGTTCGTAAGCTCTTAACAGACTTGCTCCATGGACATGAAACAGAAAATACCAAGTCCCATCCGATGTTGGTGAGTCGTCCGGTAAAAAAGACAGCTTATATCGTTATTACATCTGATCGTGGTTTGGTCGGGGGTTACAATGCCTCCATCCTTAAAACCATGATGGAAATGAAGGCAGAATACCATCCAACTGGAGATGACTTTGAAGTGATCTGTATTGGAAGCGTCGGTGCGGATTTCTTCCGTGCCCGTGGGATTCAGCCGGTTTATGAATTGCGTGGTTTGCCTGATCAGCCTAGCTTTAAGGAAGTTCGCAAGATCATTTCGAAAACAGTCCAAATGTATCAGGAAGGCTTGTTTGATGAGTTGTACGTCTGTTACAACCACCACGTCAACAGTTTGACGAGTCAAATGCGGGTGGAACAAATGCTTCCAATTATTGATTTGGACCCAAATGAAGCGGATGAGGACTATGTATTGAATCTAGAATTGGAATCTAGTCGAGATGCCATTTTGGATCAATTGCTTCCTCAATTTGCTGAAAGCATGATCTATGGTGCCATTATTGATGCTAAAACAGCTGAAAATGCTGCGGGGATGATGGCCATGCAAACTGCAACAGACAATGCCAAGAAAGTCATTGATGAATTAACGATTCAATACAACCGTGCTCGTCAAGCAGCGATTACACAAGAAATTACCGAAATCGTTGCGGGTGCTAGCGCCCTTGAATAGTTGTCGGATACAATTTTAAATACAAAAACAGATGCTTGAAAGAGAACTTTTGAGCAGTAGAAATTACTTAGAATAGGAGAATGACATGAGTTTAGGCAAAATTTCTCAGGTCGTAGGTCCCGTCGTAGACGTTGCCTTTTCCGTTGGAGATAAACTTCCTGAGATCAATAATGCGCTTGTAGTCTATAAAAATGACCAACAAAAATCGAAAGTCGTTCTTGAAGTAGCTTTGGAACTTGGTGATGGGGTCGTACGGACCATCGCCATGGAATCAACTGATGGTTTAACACGTGGAATGGAAGTCTTGGACACAGGTCGTCCAATCTCTGTTCCAGTCGGAAAAGAAACCTTGGGACGTGTCTTCAATGTTCTTGGAGATACCATTGACTTGGATCAACCTTTTCCTGAGGATGCTCCTCGTGACTCCATCCACAAAAAAGCTCCATCCTTTGACGAGCTCTCTACTTCAGAAGAAATTCTTGAAACAGGGATCAAGGTTATTGACCTCTTAGCCCCTTATTTGAAAGGTGGGAAGGTCGGACTCTTCGGTGGTGCCGGAGTTGGGAAGACCGTCTTGATTCAAGAATTAATCCATAATATTGCCCAAGAACACGGTGGGATTTCTGTATTTACCGGTGTTGGGGAACGGACACGTGAAGGGAATGACCTTTACTGGGAAATGAAAGAATCTGGCGTTATTGAAAAAACAGCCATGGTCTTTGGACAAATGAATGAGCCACCTGGAGCACGGATGCGTGTTGCTTTGACTGGTTTGACCATTGCGGAATACTTCCGTGATGTCGAAGGTCAGGACGTTCTCTTGTTTATCGACAATATCTTCCGTTTCACCCAAGCCGGTTCAGAAGTATCAGCCCTTTTGGGACGGATGCCTTCAGCCGTTGGTTACCAACCTACTTTGGCAACTGAAATGGGGCAATTGCAAGAACGGATTACGTCAACCAAGAAAGGTTCTGTTACATCCATCCAAGCCATCTATGTGCCAGCCGATGACTATACAGACCCAGCGCCAGCAACCGCCTTTGCCCACTTGGATTCAACAACCAACTTGGAACGTAAATTGGTACAATTGGGGATCTACCCGGCGGTGGACCCATTGGCATCAAGCTCACGTGCCCTTTCTCCAGAAATCGTAGGAGAAGAACACTATGCAGTAGCATCTGAGGTCAAACGCGTCCTTCAGCGTTACCATGAATTGCAAGATATCATTGCGATCTTGGGGATGGATGAATTGTCTGACGAAGAAAAGACCTTGGTTGCTCGTGCTCGCCGGATCCAATTCTTCTTGTCACAAAACTTCAACGTTGCCGAACAATTTACCGGTCAACCTGGTTCATACGTACCTGTTGCAGAAACTGTTCGTGGTTTTAAAGAAATCTTGGACGGAAAATATGACCATCTTCCTGAAGATGCCTTCCGTGGTGTTGGATCGATCGAAGATGTGATTGCCAAAGCTGAAAAAATGGGATTCTAAGAAGAGGTGAAAGATGAGTCAAATGAACGTCCAAATCGTTACACCGGATGGACTGGTTTATGATCATCATGCCGCATTTGTATCTGTCAAGACAATTGATGGTGAATTAGGGATTTTACCTCATCATATCAATACCATTGCGGTTTTGGCTGTAGACCAAGTAAAGGTTCGTCGTGTCGACGATGACAAACATATTGATTGGATTGCAGTCAATGGTGGGATTATCGAAGTAGCTGATAATGTCATTACCATTGTTGCCGATTCTGCCGAACGTGCTCGAGATATTGACATTAGTCGTGCAGAACGTGCCAAACTGCGAGCTGAAAAAGCGATTGAAGAAGCCAAAGATCAGCATTCGGTTGATATGGAACGTCGTGCTAAAATTGCTCTTCAACGCGCCATTAACCGGATTAATGTCGGAAATCGTTTATAAGATATTCAAAATAAGGTGGAGGTATGTCCTCACCTTATTTTTGTTGGGAGAGAATCAAAAGAAGAAAGTACGGACCAAATATGGTATAATAGCTGTATGATTCAAATGATTTTTAATCTTTCAAGCCATCTATTGTTTATCTTTTTTGCCTATTACCTATTGATGAACCTGGTTCAATGGGAAAAGTTTTTAAAAGTAAGTGCTGAAAATGCGGTTAAAATCCGTTTTTTGATCTTGATGATCAGCGTCGGAATCGGCTATCTAGCGAGCTCATTTTTTATCAGTGTCTATGAGATGAGTCGACAGATTTTTATTGGCCAATTCTAGCCACATTTTATAAAAAATATGGTATGATAGAAAGCGTGACTTTAAGAAATTGGAGAACAATCCCGTATGGAAAAAATAATCGTTAATGGTGGTCATAATCGACTGGTTGGAACCGTCAAAATCGAAGGAGCAAAAAATGCTGTCCTTCCTCTTCTTGCTGCAACAGTTCTAGCAAGCGAGGGCGTGACAACCTTGAAAAATGTACCTGTTTTATCAGATGTCTTTACAATGAACAATGTCGTTCGTGGCTTGAATGCACAAGTAACCTTCAATGAAGAAGACAATACAGTTGTCGTAGATGCGCAAGCAAAATTATCAGAGGAAGCGCCTTATAAATATGTGAGTAAGATGCGGGCTTCTATCGTTGTCTTAGGTCCTGTCTTGGCACGCAATGGCCATGCCAAAGTTTCCATGCCTGGAGGATGTACGATCGGTAGTCGTCCGATTGACCTCCATCTCAAAGGTCTGGAAGCCATGGGAGCTGAAATTACCCAAACAGCCGGCTATATTGAAGCAAAAGCAGATCGTCTCAAAGGTGCACACGTCTATATGGACTTCCCATCAGTTGGGGCGACGCAAAATATTATGATGGCCGCAACCTTGGCAGATGGAGTCACTGTGATTGAAAATGCTGCGCGGGAACCTGAAATTGTTGACCTAGCACTCTTGCTTAATAAAATGGGAGCTAATGTCAAGGGGGCAGGAACTGAGACCTTAACTATCGTCGGTGTGGAGAGCTTGCATGGGGCAAACCACAATGTTGTGCAAGACCGTATCGAAGCTGGAACCTTTATGATTGGGGCAACCATGACTGGTGGAGATGTCTTAATCGAAGATGCCATTTGGGAACACAACCGTCCGCTTCTATCTAAGATGCAGGAGATGGGTGTAACGGTAACCGAAGAAGAAAATGGAATTCGGATTCAATCGGATATCAGTAAGCTCCGTCCAGTGACCGTTAAAACTCTTCCCTACCCAGGATTTCCAACCGATATGCAGGCTCAATTCACAGCCTTGATGGCCATGGCTAAAGGTGAGTCTACCATGATTGAAACGGTCTTTGAGAATCGCTTCCAGCATTTGGAAGAAATGCGTCGGATGGGCGTTCACTCGGATATTATGCGGGATACAGCTCGTATCGTTGGAGGGGAAAGCTTCCAAGGTGCAGAGGTTATGTCGACCGATTTACGAGCAAGTGCAACCTTGGTCTTGATGGGCTTGGTAGCAGAAGGAGAAACAAAGGTCAGCAAATTAAGTCACTTAGATCGTGGTTATTATCAATTCCATGAGAAATTGGTGGCGCTAGGTGCAGACGTGAAACGTGTAGAGGAAGAAGACGATGAAAACTAATCTTCGCTATGTTGGAAAACAGCTAGGAATTGTCCTCCTGTTGGCTGTGATTGGAATCATCATTTTTGCAGTTGGTTTGGTCATTGGCTATGGAGTGATTGGCGATGGGAAAAATCCATGGTCCATTCTCTCTCCGGACACTTGGTCAGAGATCATTGGAAAGCTAACAGGCAAATAAGCTTTTAACTAAAATTGAGTAAAAAGGAGAGCAGCGAATCGAGTCAATGACCCATCTAGCGCTGCTCTTTTTTGGAGAGAGATATGGCAAAACAAACAGTAAGCAAACGAACCAAACAAACCCTAGCGGGCTTTGTGGTCGCAACGGCCCTAGCTATCGGGGGCTATTATTTTAATCAACCGACGGTGAAAGAAGCGACGGATCAGGTTGTTTCGGTGGTGACTAGTAGCCAACAAGAAACACCTAGTAAAGAGTTAGCTAGCTCTGTACTAACGAAATCTGCCCGTTCACAATTAGGGAATGACTTGGAATGGAACGGTGCTGGAGCCTTTGTAGTTAAGGGAAATCGCACAGATCTGGATGCCAGCGTGGCTAGTCAACCCTATGCGGATAACAAGACAAAAGAAGTGAATGGAAAGACCGTACCGACGGTTGCGAACGCTATTATGACCAAGGCGACTCGCCAGTACAGAGATCGGGATGCAACAGGTAGTGGCCTAACCGATTGGAAACCAGCAGGTTGGCATCAGGTCCACAATCTGTCCGGCGAGTATGACCATGCTGTGGATCGGGGCCACCTATTGGGCTACGCCTTGATCGGCAATCTCAAAGGTTTTGATGCCTCGACTAGCAATCCCAAAAATATCGCTGTGCAAACGGCTTGGTCCAATCAAGCCAATGATCCTCATTCCACCGGTCAAAACTACTATGAGACCCTGGTTCGAAAAGCACTGGATAAGAACAAGCGGATCCGCTATCGGGTGACCTTGATCTACAACCATCCAGAAGATCTGATTCCATTAGGATCACAGATCGAAGCCAAATCGAGTGATGGGAGCCTTGAGTTCAATGTCTTTGTTCCCAATGTTCAAAGTGGGATTAGCCTGGATTATCAGACAGGCAAAGTAACCGTTCATCAATAAGCTGGAAAGCGCAGTTATTTAAGTTATTTTTAAGAATGGGGTGTTACAATTGCATACCTTCTTTAAGAGAAAGGAGAATGTATGAGAACCATTTTTCGATTTTTCATAGGAATCCTTCGCATGGCTTGGAGTCTTTTTTGGGGATTTTTCTGGACCATTGCCATCAGTTTTCTCGTTCTAGTGGGGATCATCTATTTTACAGATTCTCCTAGTTCTGGTATGGATGGATTTGGACGAGCTGCCCAAAAGGTTGTCTATCAAGTCGGCAATTTATTTGGAGATCAGGGGTTTGCATCGCGCTTTGGGATGGCACCTAGCTCACAGACTACGCAGACAGACAATCATGAGCATAGCGGTGCTCGCTGGGAGAAAGCGGAGGCCACGGTCTACCTGGATCCCAATATCAGTCAAATTTTTGTAAAAGCTTATCGGGATGCTATTGAGGCTTGGAACCAAACAGGATCCTTTACCTTCAAGTTGGTTACAAATGAAAAAGAGGCTAATGTGGTCTTGACGGAAATGGATAACGCATCGGTTTCTGCTGCAGGAGAGACTGCTTCTCAGACCAACCTCTTAACCAACCGCTTCACCCACATCACAGTGCGTCTCAATCGCCATTATCTTTTAAATTATGTCTATAACTATAGTTATGATCGGATTGTCAATACAGCTGAGCATGAGCTAGGCCATGCCATTGGGCTGGACCACACTGATGGAGAATCGGTCATGCAACCGGCTGGTTCCTTCTACAGTATTCAGGATACAGATGTGGAAGCAGTCCGACAATTATACAAGGAAGAATAAGTTTTAAAATACTTTCGAAAGTTCTGAGCCTCAAGGGGCTCAGGATTTTTTTGATGGCTCGTCTTTCCTTGTTTAATCTGAAAAAAGATAGTAAAATAGGGGCATGATTATTTTACAAGCTAACAAAATTGAACGCTCTTTTGCAGGGGAGGTTCTTTTTGATAATATCAGCCTGCAGGTGGATGAACGGGACCGGATTGCCCTGGTCGGAAAGAACGGAGCCGGCAAGTCTACGCTCTTAAAAATCTTGGTGGGAGAAGAAGAGCCAACTTCTGGAGAAATCAATAAAAAACGGGACCTTTCCCTCTCTTATCTCGCTCAAGATAGCCGTTTTGAGTCGTCCAATACCATTTACGATGAGATGCTCCATGTCTTTGACGATCTCAGAAAGACTGAGAAAACCTTGCGGCAGATGGAGCTGGAGATGGGGGAAAAAACTGGAGCTGACTTAGAAAAACTCATGCAGGACTATGACCGTCTATCGGAAGAATTCCGTCAGGCTGGTGGCTTCACCTATGAAGCAGATATCTGTGCTATTCTTAACGGCTTTAAGTTCGATGAGTCCATGTGGCAGATGAAGATTGAAGAGCTGTCTGGTGGGCAAAATACTCGTCTAGCTCTGGCCAAGATGCTCTTGGAAAAACCAAATCTCTTGGTACTGGACGAGCCGACCAACCACTTGGATATTGAGACCATTGCCTGGTTGGAAAACTACCTGGTCAATTATAGTGGGGCCCTTCTCATTGTCAGTCACGACCGCTATTTCCTAGATAAGGTCGCAACCATTACTTTGGATTTGACCAAGCATTCTTTGGACCGCTATGTCGGCAATTACTCTAGCTTTGTCGAGCAAAAAGAGCAAAAATTGTTGACCGAAGCCAAGAACTACGAGAAGCAACAAAAAGAAATAGCTGCTCTCGAAGACTTTGTTAATCGTAATTTGGTGCGGGCTTCGACTACCAAGAGAGCCCAGTCTCGGCGCAAGCAGTTGGAAAAAATGGAGCGCCTAGACAAACCGGAAGCTGGGACCAAGTCCGCCCATATGACCTTCCATGCCGATAAGACCTCGGGCAATGTCGTTCTGACAGTAGAAGAGGCAGCCGTCGGCTATGACGATCAAATCCTGTCAGAGCCTATCAATCTGGATATTCGCAAGATGAATGCGGTCGCTATTGTGGGACCAAATGGGATCGGGAAATCTACTCTTATCAAGTCCATCGTCGGGCAGATTCCTTTCATCAAGGGGGAAGCCCATTTTGGGGCCAATGTCGAGGTGGGCTACTATGACCAGACCCAAAGTAAACTAACGCCTCACAACAGTGTCTTGGATGAGCTCTGGAATGACTTTAAACTGACGCCAGAAGTGGAGGTCCGCAATCGCCTGGGAGCCTTTCTTTTCTCTGGGGATGATGTCAGGAAAACCGTCGGTATGCTGTCAGGTGGAGAGCGGGCCCGCTTGCTTCTAGCCAAGCTGTCCATGGAAAATAACAATTTCTTGATTCTCGATGAGCCGACTAACCACTTGGATATCGATAGCAAGGAAGTGCTAGAAAATGCCTTGATTGATTTTGATGGCACCCTGCTCTTTGTCAGCCACGACCGTTACTTTATCAATCGGGTGGCTACACAAGTTTTGGAACTCTCTGAAGAGGGCTCAACTCTTTACCTAGGAGACTACGACTATTATCTGGAGAAAAAAGCTGAGTTAGAAGCTCTAGCTGCAGCACAAGCAGAAGCTGTGCCTGTTTCTTCTACGGAGGAAGTCACCAGCAATGACTACCACTTGCAGAAGCAAAACCAGAAGGAACTCCGGAAAATCACTCGTCGCATTGAGCAATTGGAAGCAGAGATTGAAGAGCTGGATCAAAAAATCCAAGACATCACCGAAACCATGCATAGCACCAATGATGCAGCTGACTTGGTTCAACTGCAAAGCGAGCTGGATCAACTAACTGTCCGGCAGGAAGCAGTCATGGAAGAGTGGGCAGAACTGTCAGAGCAGGTGGAATAGATGGACGATCTTGGAAAAGTTTTTCGTGAATTTCGAATCAGTAAGAATTATTCATTGAAAGAAGCTGCAGGAGAAGCTTGCTCGACCTCCCAATTATCCCGTTTTGAATTGGGGGAGTCGGATCTGGCTGCTTCGCGCTTCTTTGACATTTTGGACAATATCCATGTGACGATTGAGAATTTTATGGATAAGGCCAGAAATTTTCAACACCATGAGCATGTCGCTTTGATGGCTCAGATTATTCCACTTTACTACTCAAATGATATTGCAGGTTTTCAAAAGCTTCAAGAAGAACAACTTGAAAAGGCTAAAGGTTCGACCAATCCCCTCTATTTTGAGATGAACTGGATCCTGCTACAAGGCCTGATTTGCCAGAGAGATGCCAGCTACACGATGAAGCAATCTGATCTGGATAAGGTGGCAGATTACCTCTTTCAAACGGAAGAATGGACCATGTATGAGTTGATCCTCTTTGGCAATCTCTATAGCTTCTATGAAGTGGACTATGTCACACGGCTTGGGAGAGAAGTGATGGAGCGTGAAGATTTCTACAAAGAAATAGGTCGCCATCGCAAACTGGTCTTGATTCTAGCCCTGAATTGCTACCAGCATTGTTTAGAACACCGTTCATTTGAAAACGCCAGCTATTTTGAAGCCTATGTAGAAAAGATTATAGGCAAGAGCATCAAGCTGTACGAACGCAATGTCTTTCATTATCTCAAGGGATTTGCTCTATATCAGAAGGGGCAAACAGAAGAAGGGCGACAGCAAATGCAGGAAGCCATGCACATTTTTGATGTGTTGGGACTTCCAGAGCAGGTGGCCTATTATCAAGAACACTTTGATAAATTTGTAATAGATGAATGTTCCTAAATAGGACAGAGATAAAGGAGATTTTATGAACCGACATGCGGTCCAATTAATTAGTCGTGGAGCTATTAACAAAATTGGAAATATGCTCTATGATTATGGGAATAGTGTCTGGCTGGCCTCGATGGGGACTATAGGAAAGACGGTATTAGGGATCTATCAGATTTCTGAGTTAGTGACAGGGATTCTCGTGAATCCTTTTGGAGGAGTGATTTCAGACCGTTTTTCTCGTCGCAAGATTTTGATGACGACCGACTTGGTTTGTGGACTCCTTTGTTTGGCGATTTCTTTTATCACAAATGATAGCTTGATGATTGCGGCTCTTATTTTTGCCAATATTGTTCAGGCCATTGCCTTTGGTTTTTCTCGACCTGCCAATAAAGCCATTATTACCGAGGTAGTAGAGAAAGACGAGATTGTGACCTATAACGCCCACTTGGAGTTAGTCTTACAGGTTGCTAGTGTCTGTTCACCTGTTTTTTCTTTCCTAGTTCTACAATTTGCCAGTCTTCATATGACCCTCTTATTAGATGCACTGACCTTTTTCATTGCTTTTGTCCTAGTGGCTTTCCTTCCGAAAGAAGAAGCTAAGGTTCAAGAGAGGAAACAGTTTACCGGGAAAGATATTTTTTCTGATATCAAGGATGGGTTAGACTATATCTGGCATCAGAAAGAGATTTTCTTTCTCTTATTAGTGGCTTCTAGCGTCAATTTCTTTTTTGCGGCTTTTGAGTTTTTACTTCCCTTCTCGAATCGTCTATACGGGGTTAAAGGAGCTTATGCGACCATCTTAACCATGGGGGCTATTGGCTCCATCATCGGAGCCTTGATCGCTAATAAATTTAAATCAAGCATGGAAATGCTACTTTTCTTATTGATTTTAACAGGAGTAGGAGTGTTCATGATGGGCTTGCCCCTTCCTCACCTTCTTTCCTTTTCTGGAAATTTGGTCTGTGAACTCTTTATGACAATTTTTAACATCCACTTTTTTACTCAGGTTCAAACCAAGGTAGAAGGAGACTATCTGGGCCGGGTCTTAAGCACTATATTTACCCTAGCCATTCTCTTTATGCCTATCGCTAAAGGCTTGATGACCTGGTTACCAAGTGTCCGTGTAGAATCTTTTCTCCTGATAGGAGCTGGTGTTATTCTACTCTCAGTGATTGCATCAGTCTATGCTAAAAGAATGGATAGGAAGTTAACGATTTAGTCATATTCCTGTCTAGAGAGAAGGCTACAATATTTTATAGGAAATACCAAGTTAAAGACCTTTTCAAGGTCTTTTTTGTGGTGAGACCTCATAGAAAGTTGACTCTTCCGTATTTAGTCTAATGGAAGGGAGGTTGAGAAAAGAGTAAAAAAAGAAAACCTGTTTTGGGAAAGTAATTTCCGGTTCCTATCCTTAGCTTTTTCTGGTAAAATTTAAATAAGTGATGCCTTATTAGAGATGCTTAACATCCCAGTCTATCGGACTGGTATGACTTTATCCAATCTGTTTATAGCATAAGTTCTCTTGTTTTGAGAATCATGCCTTTTAATTCGTTTTTGACAGTTTGGCCGTTGATCACTTTCATCTGGACTGGTTTTGTTAGTTCTTCATCAGATAAGAAGGAAAATGTAAATGAATAAAAATGTATTTAGAAGATCATTAGGGATTTGGTTATTGGTGATAGGATTGCTGGGTTATAGCTATTTTCAGGCAATACCAGGTTTACATTCCCTTGAGCCTCCTCAAAAATTGTATAAGCAAGGCTTCGTTTATAAGTCGAAAAATAGTGAGGATGTCTTGGCAGTAAAAGTATTGGACATAGATCTAATTCCAGTTAAAACAGATGAGGCCCAATACTTTTTAATTAAGCATGAATATGGCGTTACGGCCATGAAGGCAACTTATCATACGGTCTATTCATTGCTGCAAATGAAAGCTAGAGTTCCTAATCAAGAAAACCCATTAGAATCAAGTGGATTCTATCTAAGTGTTAAAGTGATTCCTGAGGTAGAGAACAGACGAAAAGGCGGCATGAAGATTCATTTGCGTTTTGAATATGAAAATAAGAAATACGACTCGATTCTCTTTAGAAGACATTTATTACGTCTCAAGGATCTTGTGGAATATTTAAATGAAGAATATAACTTAGGATTGAAAGTGGATTTTAGACTCCTAGGGTAATCAACGGAGAGTAAGATGAACAAAAAGATATTTGTTAGGACACTATTTGACTGGTGTGTCGTTGTTGTTTTATCGGTTGTTT
Organism: Streptococcus sp. 27098_8_66; assembly: GCF_041431945.1. NCBI lineage: Bacteria > Bacillati > Bacillota > Bacilli > Lactobacillales > Streptococcaceae > Streptococcus > Streptococcus sp. 27098_8_66. The sequence goes on from NZ_JAPVYS010000002.1 coordinate 130,373, forward strand.
GCTATTTTGATGTACAGCCAGCTATTCATATGAATACGAACCCGGAAAAATTGTATCAGCAAGGTTATGTCTATAAGGCAGAGAATAGTGATGATGTATTAGCGATTAAAGTGTTGGATATTGATCCTAACCCGATTGAAAGAAAGAATAATACTTATTATTTAGTCAAACATGAATATGGGGTTACAGCGATGAAGGTCGTCATTAAAGGAAGTATAAATAAACTACTTGAGATGAAAGACGTACTCGCTCCTCAAGAAAATCCTTTGGAATCTTCTGACTTTTATCTTCATGTACAGGTGCTTCCTGAAATTCGCAGGAGAAAGAAAAGCTCAGATATCGTCATTATTAGCAAAGAATTTAAGGATATCATTCAAGAGAGATTTAATCAAAGCGACCTTTCAAAAGGAGGGGCTACTGTCGATACGACGCATCTTCTTGATTTGATGGACGACAGAGGGGGATCTCATTTTCTCGTGGGACCTGTATTGGTGGGACTTGTAGCATTGTTTTTCTTCATCAATACAATCAGAAGGATTTTCTATTTACGTAGACAGTTTAAACTCTTTAATACATTATTTCCAGATTATGCGAATCAACCGGAGAAATTGGTGAAAGATGCGGATTACAGTGACAATAAATTGGAACTCCTTGTGCACCAGGGAATCCTCGTGTTTTACGGCATGGATTTTGAAATACTACCAGTAGATGACATTGAAGAAATTAAACTTTTTAGAGTCCATAGAAAAAGTTTTTATCGCTACAAGATGAAGATTATCTTTTATTCAAGTCGCCGGCCGTATGTTTTTGAAATAAACAAAAGTAATATGGAGGCCTACTATCCCTTCATCGACTATTTAAGAAGTCTTGCACCAATTGTTGTTGAAGATGGATGGAAGATGAATTATCGTTAAGGGGATTGGGGTTAAAGATCTGCATAGAATCCTGAAGAAGGACTTGGGGCACGTGGTGGTGCTTCAAGTCTTTTTCTCATCTAATGCTATGGTTTAGAAAAATGAGAAAGGAATCATTGATTCTAATGATAAGTGACAATGTAGAAAACCGTTTAAGGCTAATAAAGCAAACAGGCTATATTATTGTGTCTAATAGTTATGATTTGGAATATACCTCACATAAAGCATTTGAAAATCTAACTAGTTAGGATGGAATCATGTCAATTAAACGTTAGATATATAAGGCCTGTATCGTTGTTATGAGGATTCTTTACAATCTAGGGTTAAAAAACTGTTGAGAAGATTCTGGAATTCTATCTATATAAAAAAATACCCCAAAAGTCAGATCTTATCTGTCTAACTTTTGGGGTGTAGTTCATTCGGTGCTTTATAGTTGTTTTCTTTTTCTTCTGTCTTGATTTATTTCTTTGCTTCTTCCAGTTGCTTTTGAGTGCTCTTGAGTTCTTTTTTTAGGGAGAAGCCCTTTGAAAAATTAACCAAGTTCATGACGAATGCACCCAAGAGGACACAGAGCAAGATCAGAATGATCAAAGGCAATTTAAATTGGACCAAGAGGAAATTTACGGTAACCAATTGCATGTTTGCAAGGGAAATACCAGCAATCAATAAAATTAAAAGTAATAAAGCAATGTAGTGTAGATTATTTTTGTTCATCATTATCTCCTTATTGTTCAGCAGGGGCCTTGCTTTTCACATCAGCGTACTCTTCCGGCTGCTCTAGGCTTAGAATCTCCTCATAAGCCGGTAGGGAAAGGTCCTTGCCATATTTATTTTTTAAAGCAGTGCTCACTAGGCGATAGGCCAAATTGGCATTTCGGGACAAGATAGGACCGTGGAAGTAGCTGCCAAAGACGTTCTTGTAATGAACCCCTTCGCACCCATCTTCTTTGTTGTTCCCATTTCCATAGACGACCTTACCCAGCGGTTTTTCATCCTCAGCCAAGAAGGTCCGACCTTGGTGGTTCTCAAAACCATAATAGGTTTCGTTAAATTCTTCGTTATGGATTTTGATATCACCTATATAGCGGTTGTTGACTTGGTTGAGCGTATAGTGGCCCATGATACCAAGTCCCTCAATGCGTTTGCCAGAGGCTTCAATGTAGTATTGGCCTAGAAGCTGAAAGCCACCACAGATAGCCAGGACCACGCCATCATCCTGAATAAAGCGTTCGAGGTCTTCTTTTTTATCTGGTAGGTCCTCAGATACAATGGTCTGCTCGTAGTCTTGCCCGCCGCCGAAAAAGGCGATATCGTAGGCATCAGGGTCGAACCGGTCTTTGAGAGAGACGATATCAACTGTGACATGGGCTCCAAGCTTTTCCGCAACGTACTTGAGCATGAGAATATTCCCATTGTCCCCATAGGTATTCATTAAGTTGCCATAGAGATGAGCAATGCGCAGGCTGTAGGGATACTGTGCCTGATCAGAAGATTCTAGGGAAGTATAAGTCATTAGTGCATCTCCTTTTCAATCAGGTGTTCTTGTGCCAAGAGTTCACGGAATTCTAGCATGGCTGTATAAGTGGCTAAAATATAAGCGTGAGGGGTTTCCTGTTGCTTGATGTGTTGGAAGACCTCTTTTAAATCAGCCATTTCTGTGATCTTTTCTGCAGGATAGCCAGTGACCCGAAGTCGCCGAGCAATCTCAGAGTGGCGCACTCCGCCAGCATTGATCTCTGGAATGTCCATCTGGGTGATTTGCTCAAAGTCGGCATCCCAAATCCAGCTCGTATCGATTCCGTCTGCATAGTTGGCGTTGAGGAGAACCGACAAGCTAAAGGGATACGGCGCTAGTTTAATCATTTCAATAGCCTGAGTAGCTCCAACCGGATTTTTAATCAGGACCAAGGTACATTCCTTATCCCCAATCTTAAAGGTTTCCTGGCGACCAAAGACAGCGCGACTGCGATCAAATCCTTGTTTGATGACTTCGGGCCGTACTCCAAAGAATCCAGCAACAGAGACAGCTGCTAAGGCATTGTAGATGTTGTAAAGACCACCGATATTGATGTGGTAATCTTGCCCTTGGATCCGGAAGTTGGAAGATCGATGAGTTAAAGAAAGGAGGTCCGATACGGCATAGGTCAGAGGGGGCCGGTGGAACCCACAGTGCTCACAAATATAATCTCCCAGGTTGGCATAGGTATTGAGCTTGTACTTGAGGATGTTGTGGCAATGTGGACAGAGGATTCCTTCCGTATTGTAATGGGCTAGCTGTGGCTCTGATTTGTCTGTATCAAATCCATAATATTGGATCGGATTGGACAAGGTTTGACTATTAAAGAGCGGACTATCTCCATTTAGCAGAACCGTCGCAGTTGGGACCTTGTGAATGGCATCCAAAATCATTTGGTAGGTCGTATAGATCTCTCCATAACGGTCCATCTGATCCCGGAAAATATTGGTGACCACAAAAAGGCTTGGCTGGATATAATCACAAATCCGAGAGAGGCTGGCCTCGTCAATCTCAAGTACCGCAATCGGTCGATTTGATTTCGAATGCTTAGCTCGTAAGAAGGTCGTTGTAATCCCAGAGATCATATTGGCCCCGCTTGGATTGGTTAAAATCGGTCCGAAAGCTTCTTGGAGAATACCTACGGTTAGCGCAGTGGTCAGGGTTTTCCCATTTGTCCCTGTAATCACAACAATCTCATAGTTTTTTGCCAGTTGACTGAGAATATCTTTATCAAATTTGAGGGCTACTTTACCTGGTAGGGTTGATCCCCGCCCCATTTTTTCTAGAATAGAGCCGGAAAGCTTTCCTGCCAGAAGGCCCAAGGTTGTATTTATCTTCATAAATCATATTTTATCATAAAAAGCATCAGAAGGTTACAGAAAAATCTGTTGAAACGTGTTATAATAGGATGATGTCTTTTAGAGAAGTGGTAGGTATGAGAATATGAATATTCAACAGTTTACAAATCCACAATTTTGGACCAGTTTGTTCCCAAATTGGTGGAGTGTTGTTATCAATATCATCGATATTGCCCTGGTGGCTTGGTTGTTGTATTTTTTGATCAAGGCCATCGTCGGGACCAAGATCATGATTTTGGTTCGTGGAGTTATTATCTTTTTCTTGGTGCAGTTTTTAGCCAATTTCTTAGGTCTCACGACTATTTCATGGCTGATCAATCAAGTGATTACCTATGGGGTTATCGCCCTGGTTGTGATTTTCTCCCCTGAGATTCGGATTGGTTTAGAACGTCTGGGTCGAGCGACAGAATTCTTTACGACGAGTGAAGTCAGTCAGGAAGAGAAGATGGTGCAGGCCTATGTCAAGGCAGTAGCTTATATGAGCCCACGTAAGATTGGTGCCTTGGTAGCCATTCAAGGAGCCAGAACCCTTCAGGAATATATTTCCACAGGGATTCCTCTAGATGCAGAAATTTCAGGAGAATTGCTGATTAATATCTTCATTCCTAATACTCCCTTGCATGATGGAGCCGTCATTGTCCGCAATGATAAAATAGCTGTTTCTTGTGCCTACCTGCCCTTGACCGAAAACACTGGAATTTCAAAAGAGTTTGGAACACGTCACCGCGCAGCCATTGGTTTATCTGAAGTTTCGGATGCCTTTACCTTTGTGGTATCAGAAGAAACGGGTGGGATCTCTGTGACTTATAATGGAACCTTCCTTCACGATTTAACCTTAGAAGAGTTTGAGGCAGAATTGAGAGCCTTCTTGGTTCCTGAAGAGAATAAAACGACTAGTTGGAAAGAGCGTCTATTTGGGAGGGTCACAAAATGAGATCGAAAAAAGAATTTCTTTATGTTTTCTCTTCCGTCTTATTGTCCTTTATCTTGTTTATCAATGCGTCATCCTTTAATTTTCAAAACAATAGCAGCGCTAGACAAGTGAGTTCAGAGACCTACACCAATACCTTGTCCAATATTCCAATTGATGCCAAGTACAATGACAAGACATACTTTGTCAGCGGGTTAACATCAGAGGTAACGGTCTTTCTAAAGGGTTCAAACCGGGTCGCTCTAGCAAGCGAAATGCAACCGGGAACGCGAAAATTTCGCGTGGTAGCGGATCTTCGTAAGGCCAAGGAAGGTACTGTCGAAGTACCGTTGATTGTAGAAGATCTTCCGGCTGGTTTGACCGCAACCGTAGAGCCTCAGAAAGTGTCTGTAAAGATCGGGAAGAAAGCGAAAAAATCGTTTGCTGTCAGAGCCACGATCCCGGACAATCAAATCGTGGATGGAATTACGGTAACGGATGTTTCTCTCGAAACAACAAAGGTAGAAGTAACGAGTGATCAAGAAACATTGAGTCGCATTGATCATGTCGAAGCTGTCTTCCCATCCAGTGAGATCATCAGTGGAAATTATAGTGGAACTCTTTCATTAAATCCGGTAGATGCTCAAGGAGAGGGTCTACCAGGTCTGGTAAATCCGAGTGAAACACGGATTCAAATAACCACAAAGAGTAGTTCGTCTACGTCAAGCTCAAGCAGTTCGTCGTCGACCTCCTCCAGTTCAAGTAATTAGAAAGTAAAAAAGGTAATAAAGAATGGGTAAATATTTTGGAACGGACGGTGTCCGTGGAGAAGCAAATGTAGAATTAACGCCAGAATTGGCCTTTAAATTAGGTCGTTTCGGTGGCTATGTATTGAGCCAACATGAAGAAGAAACACCCTTGGTATTTGTTGGACGTGATACGCGTATTTCTGGTGAAATGTTAGAGCATGCCTTGATTGCTGGCCTCTTATCTGTTGGAATTCGTGTCTACAAGTTGGGTGTGATTGCAACACCAGGTGTCGCTTATCTAGTTCGTACGGAAAAAGCCAGCGCCGGAGTTATGATTTCTGCTAGCCACAATCCAGCCTTGGACAATGGCATCAAATTCTTTGGTGGTGATGGCTTCAAATTGGATGATGATCGTGAACTTGAAATTGAGGCCTTGCTTGATGCCGCTGAAGATACCCTTCCACGTCCAAGTGCGCAAGGTTTAGGAACGGTTATGGAATATCCAGAAGGCTTGCGTAAGTATCAAGAATTCCTTGTATCGACAGGGGTCCAACTCGAGGGTATACACGTAGTCTTAGATACAGCAAATGGTGCAGCCTCAACAAGTGCCCGTCAAATCTTTGCAGATTTGGGAGCTCAATTGACCGTCATCGGTGAAAACCCAGATGGTTTGAACATCAATGATGGGGTTGGCTCTACTCACCCAGAACATTTGCAAGAGAAAGTAAAAGAAGTTGGCGCAGCGATTGGTCTTGCCTTTGATGGAGACAGCGATCGCTTAATTGCAGTGGATGAAAATGGAGAGATCGTAGACGGCGATAAGATCATGTACATCATCGGTTCTTACCTTTCAAGCAAGGGCTTGCTCGAGAAAAATACGATCGTCACGACCGTCATGTCCAATCTCGGATTCCATAAGGCATTGGATGCGAAAGGAATTCAAAAAGAAATTACAGCTGTTGGAGACCGCTATGTCGTCGAAGAAATGCGCAAGTCTGGTTACAACCTTGGTGGTGAGCAATCTGGTCACGTAGTCATCATGGATTACAACACAACTGGTGATGGCCAATTAACAGGTGTACAATTGACAAAAATCATGCAAGAAACCGGCAAGAAATTATCTGAATTGGCTGCAGAAGTGACCATTTATCCGCAAAAACTGGTCAATATCCGGGTTGAAAATAGCATGAAAGACAAGGCGATGGAAGTGTCTGCTATTCGTGAAATCATTGAAAAAATGGAAGCAGAAATGGCAGGAAATGGACGTATTTTGGTACGTCCAAGTGGAACTGAACCCCTCCTTCGAGTGATGGCAGAAGCACCAACCAATGAAGAAGTGGACTACTATGTGGATACCATTGCTGCAGTTGTCCAAGCAGAAATTGGACTCTAAAAATGAATGTGTCTAGGTGTGAGTTTTTGTGTTCAAAAGTCGGGTTTATAGATGGACCATACCTATTAGTCCAGTGTACGAGCTTTAATACCTTCTGTTCATGGAAAGAAACACCTCTTGGCACAAAGAGATCAGCCTCATGTCTGGTCTTTTTGTGTAGGCTCGATTTGAAAAATCCTCTCATTCGTGGTAAAATAGGGCTACTAATGAATTTAATGTAATCGAGGTATTTAGAAGTGGCTTTTGGAGATAACGGAAAACGTAAAAAAACACCATTTGAAATGATTACGATGGTCGTGATTGTGATTATGTTGATTGTCACCGTTGGTGCAATCTTTGCAACTGCAATTGGTGCTCTTTCTTATTAAGATGCAAGCAGGAATAAAGGAAATCATCTATTTATGAGTATGTTTTTAGATACAGCCAAGATAAAGGTCAAGGCTGGAAATGGCGGCGATGGCATGGTGGCCTTTCGTCGTGAAAAATATGTCCCCAATGGTGGACCTTGGGGGGGTGATGGAGGACGTGGTGGCAATGTCATCTTCCTAGTAGACGAAGGCTTGCGTACTCTAATGGACTTCCGTTATAACCGGCATTTCAAAGCCCAAAATGGGGAAAAAGGAATGACCAAAGGGATGCACGGACGTGGGGCAGAAGATCTCTATGTACGAGTTCCTCAAGGAACGACCGTCCGAGATGCTGAGACTGGCAAGGTCATCACTGACCTAGTTGAAAATGGACAAGAGTACATTGTCGCACACGGTGGCCGTGGCGGACGTGGAAACATTCGTTTTGCTACTCCAAAGAATCCAGCTCCAGAGATTTCTGAGAATGGGGAACCTGGTCAGGAACGCGAACTCGAATTAGAACTCAAGGTCTTGGCAGACGTTGGTTTGGTTGGCTTCCCTTCTGTTGGGAAATCAACCCTTCTCAGTGTCATCACTTCAGCCAAACCAAAGATTGGAGCTTATCATTTCACTACCATCGTTCCAAACTTGGGCATGGTTCGGACGCCATCAGGTGAATCCTTTGCAGTCGCAGACCTTCCTGGATTGATTGAAGGAGCTAGCCAAGGTGTTGGACTAGGAACCCAGTTCCTTCGCCACATCGAGCGCACCCGGGTTATCTTGCATGTTATTGATATGTCAGCCAGTGAAGGACGCGACCCTTATGAAGATTATGTTCAAATTAATAAAGAGCTTGAAACCTATAATCTTCGTTTGATGGAACGTCCTCAGATTATCGTGGCAAATAAGATGGATATGCCAGAGAGCCAAGAAAACTTGAAAGAATTCAAGAAGAAATTGGCAGCCAATTACGATGAGTTTGATGAATTGCCACAGATCTTCCCAATCTCTAGTTTGGCACATCAAGGTTTGGACAATTTGTTAGAAGCAACAGCAGAATTGTTAGACAAAACGCCAGAATTCCTCTTGTATTCAGAAGATGAAATGGCACAAGAAGAAGTATACTACGGCTTTGATGAAGACCAGCCAGCCTTTGACATTAGTCGGGATGACGATGCCGCTTGGGTCTTGTCTGGTGAAAAACTTGAAAAGCTTTTCAATATGACCAATTTCGATCGTGATGAAGCGGTCATGAAATTTGCTCGTCAATTGCGTGGCATGGGGGTTGATGAAGCTCTCCGTGCGAGTGGGGCAAAAGATGGCGATATCGTTCGGATCGGTAAATTTGAATTTGAATTTGTTGATTAAGTGTGATCCTTGTGGATCAAGGATTCCAAATTAGAAGTGAGGCTTTTTCAGTGGGAGATAAACCAATATCTTTTCGAGATGAAAATGGAAATTTTGTTTCAGCAGCCGATGTTTGGAATGCTGAAAAACTAGAAGAGCTCTTTAATACGCTAAATCCTAAACGCAAATTGCGCTTACAGAGGGAAAAATTAGCAAAAGAAAACCAGCAGAAGTAAAAAGACATGGAGAATACGATGGCAAAAACAATTCATACAGATAAAGCACCCGCAGCAATCGGACCTTATGTTCAAGGGAAAATCGTAAGCAATCTTCTCTTTGCAAGTGGACAAGTTCCTTTGTCACCTGAAACAGGCGAAATCATTGGCGAAACAATCCAAGAACAAACGGAGCAAGTCTTAAAGAATATTGGGGCTATTTTGGAAGAGGCTGGGACAGACTTTGACCATGTGGTGAAAACCACTTGTTTCTTAAGTGATATGAATGACTTTGTACCTTTTAATGAGGTCTATAAAACAGTCTTTACTACAGAGTTTCCAGCTCGTTCTGCTGTTGAAGTAGCACGCCTGCCACGTGATGTGAAGGTAGAAATTGAAGTTATTGCGGAAATCAAGGCCTAATAACCATTCAAAGACAAAAAGACAGAGTGGAGAGCAGGAAACTGTAGGCCACTCTGTTTTATTTATGGGAGGAGAAAATGACAGAAAGTAAGATTCAACTGGTCATGGTAACAGGGATGAGCGGTGCTGGTAAGACCGTCGCCATCCAATCGTTTGAGGATTTGGGTTACTTTACCATCGACAATATGCCACCGGCGCTCTTGCTGAAATTTATTGAGCTCATGCGCCACAGCCCAGATAACAGTAAATTGGCGATCGTAGTAGATATGAGGAGCCGTTCATTTTTCAATGAAATTCGTACCGTCTTGGATGAATTGGATAACCAAGAAGATCTAGATTTTAAGGTCTTGTTCTTAGATGCTACTGACAGTGAGTTGGTAGCACGATACAAAGAAACTCGTCGTAGCCACCCACTAGCAGCAGATGGTCGTGTTTTAGATGGGATTACCCTAGAGAGAGAACTCCTGTCTCCATTAAAAAATATTAGTCAAAATGTAGTGGATACCACTGAGTTGACGCCTCGTAATTTAAGAAAAACCATAGCAGAACAATTTGCCAGTCAAGACAATCAGCCAGATTTTCGGGTTGAGGTCATGTCATTTGGCTTTAAATATGGCCTTCCGATCGACGCTGACCTCGTGTTTGACGTGCGTTTTCTTCCAAATCCTTACTATAAATTGGAGTTGAGGAATTTAACTGGTCAAGATCCAGCTGTCTATGATTATGTTATGGACCACCCTGAATCAGAAGACTTTTACCGTCATCTCCATGACTTGATTGTTCCTATTTTACCGTCTTATAAACGCGAGGGTAAATCCGTTCTCACCATCGCTATGGGCTGTACCGGTGGACAACACCGTTCGGTAGCCTTTGCAGAGCGCTTAGCGCATGATTTAGAAAGTCATTGGCAGGTCAATTGCAGTCATAGAGACAAGGACAGACGGAAAGAAACGGTGAATCGCTCATGAGAAAACCTAAAGTAACTGTTATTGGAGGAGGAACAGGGATTTCTGTTATTCTCGATAGTCTGAGAAAGAAACCAGTCGATATCACTGCTATTGTAACCGTTGCCGATGATGGCGGGAGTTCAGGTGAATTGCGGAAGAACATCCAAAAATTGACACCACCTGGGGATCTTAGAAATGTGCTGGTTGCCATGTCAGATATGCCTCGTTTTTATGAGAAGGTCTTTCAATACCGCTTTGCAGACGATGATGGCCCTTTGGCCGGACACCCTTTGGGAAACTTGATCATTGCAGGGATTTCAGAGATGCAAGGCTCGACCTATAATGCCATGCAGTTGTTAACCAAGTTCTTTCATACGACCGGCAAGATCTATCCTTCCAGTGATAGTCCCTTGACCCTTCATGCCGTCTTTCAAGATGGAAAAGAAGTGGTAGGAGAAAGCCACATTGCCAACTACACCGGCATGATTGATCATGTCTATGTGACCAATACCTTTGATCAAGAGCGCCCAAAGGCTAGTAAAAAAGTGGTGGAAGCTATTCTTGAAAGTGATATGGTCGTCTTGGGTCCAGGCTCTCTCTTTACCTCGATTCTTCCTAATTTGATGATTGACGAGATTGGATCAGCCATCCTTGAAACCAAAGCTCAGATATCCTATGTTTGCAACATTATGACCCAAAGAGGAGAAACCGAGCATTTTACAGATAGTGACCACGTTTCTGTGCTCCATAAACACTTGGGAGAAAAGTTCATCGATACTGTCCTTGTCAATATCAATCAGGTTCCTGTAGCTTATATGAACAGCAATAAATTTGATGAATATTTGGTGCAGGTAGAGCACGATTTTAAGGGCCTCCACTCGCAAGTTCCCCAAGTGATTTCTTCGGATTTCTTGAAGCTGGTCAATGGAGGAGCCTTTCATGATGGCGAAAAAGTAGTTGAAGAGCTGATGCGGATTGTGCAGGTGAGAAAATGAGTTTTACGGTTCGTGTCAAAGAAGAATTATTGTCTCTCAAGCGATTTGAAAAAAGTGAATTGGCTGCCATTATCAAGATGTCTGGAAGTCTTGGGATTTCAATGGGGGGCTTGACGCTCTCGGTAACGACAGAAAATGCCAAGATCGCTCGTCATATCTATGAATTGTTGCATCATTTCTATGAGGCAAAATCAGATATTCGCCACCACCAAAAAACTAACTTAAAAAAAAATCGTGTCTACACAGTATTCTTGGATGAGAAGGTGGAAGAGATTTTGGCTGACTTGCATTTGGCAGATGCCTTCTTTGGGATTGAGACAGGCATTGATGCTAGTGTTTTAGAAGATGAAGCAGCTAGTCGTGCTTATCTTCGGGGTGCTTTTCTGTCGAGCGGTTCGATTAAAGATCCTGAAAAAGGGAAGTACCAGCTGGAAATTCATTCTGTTTATACAGACCATGCGGAAGGAATTGCTCTTCTTATGCAAGGATTTTTACTAGATGCAAAAACCATCGAGCGTAAAAAGGGTGTTGTAACCTATTTGCAAAGAGCGGAAGATATTATTGATTTTCTAATTGTGGTAGAGGCCATGCAAGCCATGCAGGAATTTGAGTCCATCAAGGTCATGAGAGAGACGCGCAATGACCTCAATCGGGCCAATAATGCCGAAATGGCCAATATCCAGCGCACAGTCACAGCCAGTATGAAAACCATAAATAATATCAGCAAAATTGTGGATACGGTCGGTCTAGGGAGTTTACCAAGCGACCTGCAAGAAGTTGCCTATATCCGGATGAATCATCCAGATTATTCCATCCAGCAGATCGCAGATAGTTTGCAACAACCTATTTCAAAAAGCGGTGTCAATCACCGCTTGCGTAAGATCAATAAGATGGCAGACGATTTAGACAAATAAAAAAGGCCAAAGGCCTTTCATAATGAGGATAAAGTCTTTTTAAAAATTTTCCTTAGGTGAGTACGGACGTCAGCGAACTTCATAGAAGTTCCATGACTTAGTTTTGAGCCTAATGTCTCAAAACTCCCGAGTGACTGAAACGTATTGTTTCAGTCACTTTTCTCACAGCGGAAAGTTTTTTTATTTTCTTGACTTGTTCTAAAAATAGGGACTCATTTTTACTTCTTTTCAGAATCAATTAACTTATTTTATTATAAACTAGTTGAGTGCGTTGGTTGGACTTTCTTATCTGGATAGATGTAGTTGATGGCATTGTTTACAGCTGTCGGGGCTTCCCCCAGACCTGTAGCGATGAGATCGATCTTTCCTTCATAGAAGCAGCAGTCTCCACAAGCATAAATTCCAGGAAGGCTGGTTTCTTGTTTCTGATTCACCTTGATTTTATGGCGTTGCAATTCTACACCCCATTCTTTCAAGTTTCCGATAGAAGATTTAAAGCCATAGTTGACAAATAAGTGATCAATCGGGAGGAGTTCGGTTTCATCCGATTTAACTTTTGTGATTTCAAGATGAGTGGCATGACCATTTTCGCCAATCAAGCGGCTAGGAACAAATGGTGTTTTGATGCTGACAGAAGATTGTTTGAGTTCTTCTACACTATGTTCCAAGGCACGGAAGTTGTCCCGACGGTGAACGATTGTAGTTGGAGCAATCTTGTCAAAAGCAAGAGCCCAGTCCACAGCAGAGTCCCCACCACCAAGGACGGTCACCTGCTGTCCTTCATATTGTTGGATATTTGAAACATGATAGTGGACGTTATCGAAGGCATCAGCTCCCTCAATGTCAAGGGAACGGGGTTTAAAAGCTCCTCCCCCCATGGCAATGATGACTGCTTTAGACTGATGCACTTGGCGAGAAGTAGTGATGGTGAAGAGATCACCTTCTTTTTGAATATTCTCTACGGTTTCATTGAGGAAGATCGGTGTATCGAATCGCTTGACTTGCTCGATCAAGCGGTTGCTTAATTCTTCACCTGTTAAATTGGTAAATCCGGGTACATCGAGGATACTTTTTTCTGGATAGAGAATGGCTGGTTGCCCTCCAAGTTGAGGTAAGGAATCAATCAGTTTGACTTTAACTTGGCGCATATTGCCATAAAAAGCAGCAAACAGACCAACTGGTCCGCCCCCAACAATCGTAATATCATAAATTTCTGACATGGTATCTCCTTCAGGGTTTTCTTTGTTTCCATTGTATCATAAAATAGGAAGAATGAAAAAGTCGTAAAAAGAAATAGCATAAAGGCTAGGGAGGCTAGAAAAGTTTCAAAAGATCTTGACAGCCCCATTAAAGTGTGATAAAATAATTAAGATTTTAGGCTTGAAGGGAGTGAAAAATATGTCAAAAACAGTAGTACGTAAGAATGAATCTCTTGACGATGCTCTTCGTCGTTTCAAACGTGCGGTTACTAAAGCTGGTACTCTTCAAGAAACACGCAAACGTGAATTCTATGAAAAACCTTCTGTAAAGCGTAAACGTAAATCAGAAGCAGCTCGTAAACGTAAAAAATTCTAATTGAATACAGAAACAGACTTCGGTCTGTTTTTTGTTTTTTCTCATCCATTGAAGACAAAAAAACCGACCTTCCAGCTAGAAGATCGGATCTTTTTATCTAATTATTTGTTTGCAAGCAAGTCGCGGATTTCAGCAAGCAACTCTTCTTGAGTAGGAGCAGCAGCTTCTTCTTCAGTAGCTTCTTCTTTTTTACCAAGGTTTTGAGCTTTCTCAGCAGCTTTCACCACGAAGAAAAGAACAGTACCGATAACAAGGAAGTTGATTACAGCGCTCAAGAAGCTACCGTATGCGACACCGTTCCAAGTCAATTCAGCAATCTTTTCAACACCAGCAGCTTTCAAAGCTGGGTTCAAAATAAGTGGAGTGATGATGTCGTTTACAAATGATGTAACGATAGCTCCAAATGCAGCCCCGATGATTACTGCAACAGCAAGGTCAACAACGTTTCCACGAAGGAGGAAAGCTTTCAATTCTTTTAACATATCCTATATATGTCCTTTCATAATAATTTTTTACTATGATAGTATAACGGATAATAAACTGGCTGACAAGAAATATGCCTAAATTTTTTTAAATTAGTGATAAAGGTTGAAAATCTTTTCTTTTATGTGTGAAATCAGTAGGAAAAAATTTACTTTTACTAACTTTTAGTATAAAATATAAAGTGATAATCTATGGTAAAATGGAGGCACTGTTTATGGTTGATAAAGAGCTCATTGCAGAAATTAAAAACAGTGTAAACATTGTTGAAGTCATTGGAGAAGTTGTTTCTTTGACCAAGGCTGGCCGTAATTTTTTAGGCCTTTGTCCTTTTCATGGTGAAAAGACTCCTTCCTTTAATGTCGTTGAAGATAAGCAGTTTTACCATTGTTTCGGATGTGGTCGCTCTGGAGATGTCTTTAAATTTATTGAGGACTACCGTGGAGTCGCCTTTATGGATGCGGTCCAGATCGTAGCAGATAAGGCTGGTATTGCGCTTCAGTACCAGGCAAGACCTGCCCAACCAGCGTCTGCCAATCCAAACCAAGAACTTTATGAGATTCATCAGGAAGCTAGTAAATTCTATCAGGCGATTCTGATGACGACAAAGATGGGGGAAGAAGCGCGACACTATCTGCATGAACGCGGACTGACAGATGAGGTGATCCGACATTTTCAATTGGGCTTAGCACCAGCAGAAGGAAATTATCTCTATCGAAATCTCTCTGAGAAATTCTCCGAGAAAGTGATTACCGATTCGGGTTTGTTTACAATCTCAGATGCTGGAACGGTTTTTGATGCCTTTCAGGATCGGATCATGTTTCCCTTGACGGATGATAGTGGACGGGTCATTGCCTTTTCTGGTAGGCTGTGGAAAATGACGGAGGATGGCAGTCATCAAGCCAAGTACAAGAATAGTCGTAGTACCCGTCTATTTAATAAAAGTTATGAACTCTATCATTTGGATCAAGCCAAGACGAGCGCTAAAAAGCAACATGAAATGTATATCATGGAAGGCTTTATGGATGTCATTGCGGCTTATCGAGCTGGGATAGAAAATGCAGTCGCCTCTATGGGGACAGCATTGACACCAGAGCATGTTCAGCACCTGTCTTATTTTACCAAAAAGGTCATCCTGACCTATGATGGGGATAAGGCAGGACTTGAAGCAACAGCTAAGGCCTTGGATGTCTTGCAGGATCTGGAGTTGGAGATCGTCCGTATCCCTGATCAGATGGACCCTGATGAATACCTCAAAAAGACGTCCCCAGAAGATCTAGCTACCCTCTTGAAGAATTCTCGGATCAGTAAGGTTGAATTCTTGATGCACTACTGGAAACCCCAGTATATTGAGAACCTGCAAGCACAAATTGAATTTGTCGAAAAGTTGGCACCGATGATCGCCCAGACGCGCTCCATTACAGCGCAAAACACGTATATTTATAAGTTGGCCGATTTATTGCCGGACTTTGATTACTTACAGATTGAGCAGATTGTCAATAATAGTCGTTTGCATCAACGGCAAGAAGCGCAAGAAGGTGGACGATCAAAAACGTCGACTTTTTCAGTGGAGCTCTTGCCGAATCGTGGGATGACGCGCTTGATCAAGGCGGAAAATCATTTGTTAAGTAGGATGAAGGATTTTCCAATGGTCCTCAATGATTACCGTTTGCGACCTGATTTTGCCTTCGACACGCCGGAGTTACAGATCTTGTATCAATTGCTCTGTCAAAATGGGGAAGTCACCCCTCAGGATTTATCCGATCAGCCTGAAGGGGTCCAGCACGCCTGGTACCGCATGTTAGAAGAAGATTTACCAGAAGAGATAGCAGATGGTGAGTTAGAAGAAGTAGAAGAGACGCGGAATCGTGAGCTTCTTCGCAAAGAAAGTCAACAAATTGGAAATAAAGTGAAGGAAGCTTCCTCAATAGGGGATGCGGAAAAAGCTTTATTGGAACTCGAGCGTTTAATCGCTCAAAAAAGAAGAATGGAGTAGGAATGGCTAAAGAACAAAAAGATATTACAACATTGGACGTTCAAATTGCAGAATTTATTCGCAGCCACAAGAAAAGCGGAACTGCAACAGATGATGAAATTAATGACCAATTGGTTATTCCATTCACGCTAGATGCAGATGGGATTGAAGATCTTTTGCAACGCATTCAAGATGCAGGGATTTCGATCACTGATAAAGACGGCAACCCAAGTGCGCGTGTGTTGAACAATGAAGAAGAGCCAGAGTTATCAGATGAGGAATTACTTGGAAGCAACTCTGCTAAGGTTAATGACCCCGTACGGATGTACTTGAAAGAAATTGGGGTTGTTCCTCTCTTGACCAATGAAGAAGAACAAGAATTGGCTATCTTGGTGGAACAAGGTGACTTGGAAGCTAAGCAACGTCTAGCAGAGGCCAACCTTCGTTTGGTTGTATCCATTGCGAAACGTTACGTTGGTCGTGGAATGCAATTTTTGGATTTGATCCAAGAAGGAAACATGGGCTTGATGAAGGCGGTTGATAAGTTTGACTATACCAAAGGGTTCAAGTTCTCTACTTATGCGACTTGGTGGATCCGTCAGGCCATCACTCGTGCTATTGCAGACCAAGCGCGTACCATTCGGATTCCTGTCCACATGGTGGAAACCATTAACAAGTTGGTGCGTGAACAACGCAATCTCTTACAAGAATTGGGACAAGACCCAACGCCTGAACAAATCGCTGAACGCATGGATATGACGCCAGACAAGGTGCGTGAAATCTTGAAGATTGCCCAAGAGCCTGTTTCTTTGGAAACGCCAATTGGGGAAGAAGACGATAGCCATTTGGGAGATTTTATCGAAGACGAAGTGATTGAAAATCCTGTAGACTACACCACTCGTGTGGTACTACGCGAACAATTGGATGAAGTCCTCGATACTTTAACAGACCGTGAAGAAAATGTTTTGCGTCTTCGTTTTGGTCTCGATGATGGGAAAATGCGGACCTTGGAAGATGTGGGCAAAGTCTTCAACGTGACCCGTGAACGGATCCGTCAGATCGAAGCCAAAGCCCTCCGCAAACTCCGCCACCCAAGCAGAAGCAAACCATTGCGTGACTTTATAGAGGATTAAAAAGACCCTGCGGATCTTTTTAACGGCCACCTAAAAACCAGAGAGTGGTCAGGTCCGGGGGACCTTTTTAACGGTCGCCTAGAAATGTAGAAGCGACCCAGGTCCGGGGGACATTTTTAACCCGAGCCAAGAAATTCTATCGAGAGTAAAATAGCAAAAAAGGAAGTCATATGGCATATACAACTGAGCAAATTGAAGCAATTAAAAATAAAATCTTAAATGCTTTGGAAGAGGTAATCGACCCTGAGCTTGGGATTGATATTGTCAATTTAGGTCTTGTCTACGAGATCCATTTTGACGGTGAAACTGGAGCAACCATCATTGATATGACCCTAACGACCATGGGATGTCCATTAGCGGATCTTCTGACAGATCAGATTCATGATGTTTTAGCAGAAGTGGAAGAAGTGACATCAGTGGATGTGAAGTTGGTCTGGTACCCTGCTTGGACGGTTGAAAAGATGAGCCGTTATGCACGGATCGCACTTGGAATTAGTTAAACATTCTATGCATCAAAACAAATCGGAGGTTAGGGATTTCCTAACCTCTGATTTGTTTACCCCTGTTTTTTGAACAACCATTTCAAAATTATTAGCAAATTTTCAGATAAAGTTGCAATCATCAAGGGGACAAGGTATAATAGCATAAATAGAAAATAAAGGAGATTTACATGAATCAGTATCCTTTGGTCTACTTGGACCATGTGACAAAGAATTATGGGCATGAAGTTGCTCTCATGGATGTTAGTTTGAACATCCAACCTGGCCGCATTATTGGCCTTTTGGGTCCCAATGGTAGTGGGAAAACAACCATCATTAAATTGATTAATGGTTTGTTGCAACCAAGCCTTGGAAATATCTATATTCATGGGCAATTACCTTCCCCAGCTTCTAAAAAAGTAGTTTCCTATTTGCCAGATACAACTTATCTGAATGAAAATATGAAAATTATTGATGCTATTAGCTATTTCCAAGATTTTTATGCAGATTTTAATGTCCAACGTGCTTACCAATTGCTCAACGATTTGCATTTGCAGCCAAATCAAAAATTGAACAGCCTTTCAAAAGGGAATAAGGAAAAAGTGCAATTGATTTTGGTGATGAGTCGTGAAGCTGACTTGTATGTTCTTGATGAGCCAATCGGTGGGGTTGATCCAGCGGCGCGTGATTATATTTTGCGGACCATCATTCAAAACAGACGTCCAAACTCTTCTGTCTTGATTTCTACTCACCTGATTGCGGATATTGAGCAAGTTTTGGATGAAGCTATTTTCATCAACCAAGGAAGAATTCTCTTGCATGAAAATACGACTGTTTTGCGCAATCAACACGGAAAATCTATCGATGAAATCTTCCGTGATCAATTCCGTGTTTATTAGGAGGACCTCATGTTTGGTAAATTATTAAAATACGAATTTAAGTCAACAAGTAAATGGTATCTGTTGATTACTTTGATCGCACTAGGTTTGTCAGTGATTACAGGTGTTATCGGTGGAAGTGCTACAAACGGTTTTGTGAATATGGAAACCAATAGTATGCAAATGATTACGGGGACCCTTGGGATTCTCATTTTTGGAGGAGTCATCGGTCTTTATCTGAGCAACTATTATATTATTATCCGTCGTTTCTATTCCAACTTATACGGACGTGAAGGTTACTTGACTTGGACCCTTCCAGCTAGCCCACATGCGATCATTTTGTCTAAATTTGTGGGAGCTTTAGTAGCGAGTCTTTACTGCCTATTCCTTCTATTTTTGAGTGGTTTTATCACAATTATTGTGATGGGCGCTGTCATTGGACAAGATCTCTCTCCTGTATTTAGTATTATTTCTGAGGCTTTTAGTCATTCTATTGCTTATTGGATGATCATCTGGTGGATTTTTACCACAGCTTCCGGAATTTTATTATTTTATGTATCGATCGCACTTGGTCAACTGTTCCAAAATCGTCGTGGATTTAAGGCTATTTTGTTTGGTTTTCTCTTGTGCCTTGTTTTAAGTATCATTGGTACAGCAGTCAATCCATTTAAAGATTCATATGCTGTCGTGTATGCATTGGTTTATGGAAATATTGATGAATTTGGAGTAAACTTCATTCCAGGTCTCATTTATGAAGTCATTAAGATTGTTTCTATGTACTTCACCATTCACTATATCAGCAAGTACAAGTTGAATCTTCAATAATAACAGTAAATTGAACAAGGAGCTTCCCGGTGGAAGCCTTCTTGTTCAATTTTTTTCTTTTGCATTTTTGGCTACATTTTGATATACTAATTGTATTCGTTTTGGGGTCGTTACGGATTCGACAGGCATTATGAGGCATATTTTGCAACTCATCTAGCGGATGTAAAACGCCAGTTAAATATAACTGCAAAAAATAATAATTCTTACGCTTTAGCTGCCTAAACACCAGCAGGCGTGACCCGATTCGAATTGCTCGTGTTTGATGACAGGTCTTAATTTTAGCGAGATACGATCTAGCTTGGTCTAGGAGATAGATAAGAGATTGATAGACTCGCAGGTACAGGGCTTGAGTTATGTGTCATGTAGCTGTTAAAAGAAGACATAACCTATGGTTGTAGACAAATATGCTGGCAGGTGTTTGGACGTGGGTTCGACTCCCACCGGCTCCATATTTTTTATTCATGGAAGATTACTCAAGAGGCTTAAGAGGCCGTGTTGGAAACGCGGTAGGCGTGTAAAAGCGTGCGTGGGTTCGAATCCCATGTCTTCCGTTGTTGAGACATCATTGTGTAGCAGTGGTGTTTTTTTGTACAAAAAAGAGTTCCAAAAATAGACAAGCGAGGGAGGAAAAAAAGTGATTGTACAGCTAGATACCAAATCAGTCTATACCTTTATGGAAAGCCTTGTGACCATAAAAGACTATGTCCAAGTGGCTAAAAGTATGGGGTATGGCGCATTGGGAATCATGGATGTAGATAATTTGTATGGTGCCTATGAATTTATCGAAGCCTGTCAGGCCCACAACCTCAGACCCTTGGTCGGTATAGAAATTGGACTAGAAGTAGACAATGAAACAATTCCGTTTCGGATGATGGCCTTGACAACGAAGGGCTACCAGAATCTGATGAAGATGTCGACCGTCAAAATGATGGGGAAAAACAATTGGGAGGATGTGAAGCACCTAACAGAAGGAGTAGCAGTTATTGTCCCAGCTCCTTTTGCTAGTAGAGACTTGCCGCTTGGTCTAGATTACTTCATCGGAGTTTTTGCGGATACGCCGGTCCAAGAGTTTAGCCCCCCTGTGCTCCCTCTTCATACTGTACGTTTTTTTGAGACTGGGGATGTGGAAGCCATGCAGATGCTGGCAGCCATCAAGGACAATCAAAGCTTGACAGAAACAGGGCAAATTGATCCTACAACAGTTCTAAAAACTCCTCAGGATTTAAAGAATGATTTTGCAGAGCGATTTCCGCAAGCCATCACAAATCTGGAAAAACTTGTCCAAGGGATTCAATATGATATTGACACCCAGTTGAAATTGCCTCGCTTCAATCCCCAGAAACCAGCTGTTGAGGAACTGAAAGAATTAGCTCAAGCGGGTCTCCTTCGAAAGAACTTGACCAGTCCGGTCTATCAAGAACGTCTGGAGCATGAATTAGACATTATTCACCAAATGGGCTTTGATGATTATTTCTTGATTGTCTGGGACCTTCTTCGTTTCGGACGGAGTCAAGGCTATTATATGGGAATGGGACGTGGGTCTGCTGTAGGCTCACTGGTAGCCTATGCCCTAGGAATTACAGGTATTGATCCTGTGGAGAAGAACCTCCTCTTTGAGCGCTTTTTAAATGTGGAGCGCTACACCATGCCGGATATTGATATTGATATTCCTGATATCTATCGTCCAGAATTTATCCGCTATGTGCGAGACCGTTACGGGAGTTACCATGCAGCTCAGATCGTGACCTTTTCAACCTTTGGGGCCAAACAAGCCATTCGAGATGTCTTTAAACGTTTTGGGCTACCAGAGTACGAATTGACCTCCATTACCAAGCGGATTGGGTTTAGGGATACACTGACGACAGCTTATGAACAGAATCTAGCTTTTCGACAAGTGATTCATAGCCGAGCAGAATTTGAGCGTGGCTTTGAAATTGCTAAAAGAATTGAAGGCCAACCAAGACAGACATCTATCCACGCGGCTGGGGTTGTGATGAGTGACCAGGATTTGACGGATCACATTCCTCTCAAGTACGGTGAAGATATGTTTGTCACTCAGTATGATGCCCATGCGGTTGAAGCTAATGGTCTGTTGAAGATGGACTTTTTGGGTCTGCGAAATTTAACCTTTGTTCAGAAAATGAAGGAAGCCGTCTATGAAAAGTACCAAGAAGAGATCGTGATTGAAGCCATTGATTTAGAAGATCCAGAAACCTTAGCCTTGTTTGCTGCTGGGGATACCAAGGGGATTTTCCAATTCGAACAGGCTGGAGCCATTCGCCTCTTGAGACGTGTGAGACCCAATCATTTCGAAGAAGTGGTAGCGACCACCTCTCTCAATCGTCCAGGCGCTAGTGATTACATTGATAATTTTGTCAAAAGAAAGCACGGCCAGGAAAAAGTTGAGATTTTGGATCCAGCTATTGAAGAAATCTTAAGGCCTACTTATGGGATCATGCTCTACCAAGAGCAGGTCATGCAGGTTGCCCAGCGTTTTGCAGGCTTTAGTCTAGGGAAAGCCGATATTTTACGTCGGGCCATGGGCAAAAAAAATGCGGCTGAAATGCATAAGATGGAAGACGATTTTGTCGCAGGTGCGCTTAAACTTGGTCATACGGAAGAAAAAGCCAAAGAGGTCTTTGCAATCATGGAAAAATTCGCAGGCTATGGGTTTAACCGTTCCCATGCCTATGCCTATTCTGCCTTGGCCTTTCAGATGGCCTATTTCAAGGTCCATTATCCAGATGTTTTCTTTGATGTCATGCTCAATTATTCGAGCAGCGATTATCTGGCAGATGCTCTCCAGTTTGATTTTAAAGTCGCGCCATTATCCATCAATACCATCCCTTACAGAGATAAGTTCCAGGATCGAAAAATCTACCGGGGAATGAAAAATATCAAGGGACTCCCAAGAGATTTAGCGTATTGGATCATTGATAATCGTCCCTTTGAAAGTGTCGAAGATTTCATTTTACGACTCCCCAATCAGTATCATAAATTGCCTTTGTTAACACCTTTAGTGGAGCTTGGATTATTCGACATTTTTGAAAAAAATAGGCGCAAGGTGCTTCACAATTTGCCGAATTTGTTTGTCTTTGCTGATGAGCTAGGAAGTTTGTTTGGGGATTCTAACTATTCCTGGACAGAAGCGGAAGACTTTAGCCAGGCTGAAAAATATGAGAAGGAAGAGGCCATTATTGGGATCGGGCTCAGTACTCACCCATTGGTTGCGATTGGGCAAACAAGTCCCTATGAGATCCAACCAATTTCTCAATTAGTTCAAGGAGAGCAGGCACGCATTCTCATTGAGGTACAAAACATTCGAACCATTCGAACCAAGTCGGGCGATCTCATGGCTTTCTTACAAGTCAGTGATACCAAGAAAAAATTGGATGTGACACTTTTCCCTGAAACCTACAATCGATTTTCCTCCTTGATAAAAGAAGGCGGCTTTTATTACTTGACAGGGAAGATACAAGAGCGTGATGGGCGCTTGCAGATGATTCTAGCAGAGGCGCAACTGGCAACCAATGAAAAGTTCTGGATCCAGTTGCTCGATCATCGTCAGGATAAAACGATTCTTTCTATCTTGAAAAAATATCCGGGCCCATATCCTGTGATATTACGCTATGAAGACGAGAAAAAAACTCTTCAATTGAAGGGCTATACAGTCCAGAAAAACAAAGAATTGGAAGATGAACTAAAGAATCTCGTTATGAAAACGATTTATCGGTAAAAACTGCGAAAAATACGAGAATTTTAGTCTTCTTTGTGTTATAATTACGTAGAATGTAAAAGAAAAAAAGGAGCAAACAACGAAATGAAACGTATTGCTGTTTTAACTAGTGGTGGAGATGCCCCTGGTATGAATGCTGCTATCCGTGCAGTTGTTCGTCAAGCAATTTCTGAAGGAATGGAAGTTTTTGGTATCTACGATGGATACGCAGGTATGGTTGCTGGTAAAATTCAGCCCCTTGACGCCTCATCTGTTGGAGATATTATTTCCCGTGGTGGTACCTTCCTTCATTCAGCACGTTACCCTGAATTCGCACAACGCGAAGGTCAATTAAAAGGGATCGAGCAATTGAAGAAACACGGGATCGAAGGTGTTGTCGTTATTGGTGGAGATGGTTCTTACCATGGTGCGATGCGCTTGACTGAACTTGGATTCCCAGCTGTTGGTCTTCCTGGTACGATCGACAACGATATTGTCGGAACTGATTTTACAATTGGTTTTGATACTGCAGTCACAACTGCAATGGATGCGATCGATAAGATCCGTGATACTTCATCTAGTCACCACCGTACTTTCGTTATCGAAGTGATGGGACGTAACGCTGGAGATATCGCTCTTTGGGCAGGGATTGCATCTGGTGCAGATGAAATCATCATTCCTGAAGAAGGATTCAAGATCGAAGATGTTGTTGAGAGCATCAAAGAGGGTTACGCAAAAGGTCGTACCCACAACATCATCATCTTGGCTGAAGGCGTGATGTCTGCAGATGAATTTGGTAAAGCTTTGAAAGCGGCTGGTGATGAAAGCGACCTTCGTGTAACTGAGCTTGGTCACATCCAACGTGGTGGTTCACCTACTGCGCGTGACCGTGTTCTTGCTTCACGTATGGGAGCACACGCTGTTAAATTGCTGAAACAAGGAATCGGTGGTGTAGCCGTTGGTATCCGTAATGAAAAAATGGTTGAAAACCCAATCCTTGGTAAAGCAGAAGAAGGAGCCCTCTTTAGCTTGACAGAAGATGGTAAGATTGTAGTAAACAATCCACATAAAGCTGATCTTGGTCTTGCCGAGTTGAACCGTAGCTTGTCTTCAATCTAATTGTATTTTATAAATTCGTTAACCTTGTCTTAAAAAGACAGATATATTTAAAAAGGAGTCATATATATCATGAACAAACGTGTAAAAATCGTTGCAACTTTGGGTCCTGCGGTAGAAATCCGTGGTGGTAAAAAATTTGGTGAAGATGGATACTGGGGTGAAAAACTTGACGTTGAAGCTTCAGCTAAAAACATTGCTAAATTAATTGAAGCAGGAGCTAACACTTTCCGTTTCAACTTCTCACACGGTGACCACCAAGAACAAGGTGAACGTATGGCAACTGTTAAACTTGCAGAAAAACTTGCAGGTAAAAAAGTTGGTTTCCTTCTTGATACTAAAGGACCAGAAATCCGTACTGAATTGTTCGAAGGTGAAGCTAAAGAGTATTCATACAAAACTGGTGAAAAAATCCGTGTTGCAACTAAACAAGGAATCAAATCTACTCGTGAAGTGATTGCTTTGAATGTTGCTGGTGGACTTGACATCTTTGATGACGTTGAAGTTGGACACCAAGTATTGGTTGACGATGGTAAATTGGGTCTTCGCGTTGTAGAAAAAGACGCTGCAAAACGTGAATTTGTCGTTGAAGTTGAAAACGATGGTATCATCGCTAAACAAAAAGGTGTCAACATCCCTAACACTAAAATTCCTTTCCCTGCTCTTGCTGAACGTGATAACGCTGATATCCGCTTCGGTCTTGAACAAGGTATCAACTTCATCGCGATCTCATTCGTACGTACTGCAAAAGACGTAAATGAAGTTCGTGCAATCTGTGAAGAAACTGGTAACGGTCACGTTCAATTGTTTGCGAAGATCGAAAACCAACAAGGTATCGATAACTTGGACGAAATCATTGAAGCTGCTGATGGTATCATGATTGCTCGTGGTGACATGGGTATCGAAGTGCCATTTGAAATGGTTCCAGTTTACCAAAAAATGATCATCACTAAAGTAAACGCTGCTGGTAAAGTTGTTATCACTGCAACAAACATGCTTGAAACAATGACTGAAAAACCACGTGCAACTCGTTCAGAAGTATCAGACGTATTCAACGCTGTTATCGACGGAACTGACGCTACAATGCTTTCAGGTGAGTCTGCAAATGGTAAATACCCACTTGAGTCAGTTACAACAATGGCTACAATCGATAAGAACGCTCAAACTCTTCTTAACGAATACGGACGTTTGAACTCAGATTCATTTGAACGTAACTCTAAGACAGAAGTTATGGCTTCAGCAGTTAAAGATGCTACAAACTCAATGGACATCAAATTGGTTGTAACTCTTACTAAGACTGGTCACACAGCACGTTTGATTTCTAAATACCGTCCAAATGCTGATATCTTGGCATTGACATTTGACGAATTAACAGAACGTGGATTGATGTTGAACTGGGGTGTTATCCCAATGTTGACAGAAGCTCCATCATCAACTGATGACATGTTTGAAATTGCTGAACGTAAAGCAGTTGAAGCAGGTCTTGTACAATCTGGTGACGATATCGTTATCGTTGCAGGTGTGCCACTTGGAGAAGCTGTTCGTACTAACACAATGCGTATCCGTACAGTACGTTAATAGACAATTTGATCTGAAAGCCTTGCTGGTTGGTCCGAAAGGATTGACCACGAGGTTTTTCTTTTTTTGTTTAGTGTGTTGACAAGAATTCTCACTAACGCTTACTTTCTCTTTTTTAAAGATTAAAAACATGGTATAATAAATAAAAAGGAAGGGAGACATACATGCCAAGGAGAGATTTAATTAGAAATGTCATCATCGTCGGTGTACTGGTTTTAGCACTGGTTTTGCTTCGAATCTTTGTATTCCATCCATTTAATATCAATGATAAGATGGCCAATGCTTCTGTGAAAAATGGAGATCTTGTGGTCGCGACTAGAAATGCTCAGGTAGATCGCAGTGATTTGGTCTTATACAAGGTTGGTGGAAAAGAATACCTTGGTCGTGTCATTGCCAAAGAAAACGACGAAGTCAGCTACGTAGATGACGTCCTCTATTTAAATGGACAGGCAACACCAGAACCTTACCTAAATAAAATGCTGAATAAACACTTAGCGGCTCCTACGAGTAATGGGTATTATACGGATGATTTCTTCTTATCAGAGTTAAAAGGGACCAAGGCTGGTCGTGTACCATCCGATACTTATCTAGTCTTAAATGATAACCGTGGGGATACAGAAGATAGTCGTGAGTTTGGTTATATCCATAAAAATCAGATCGAAGGGGTTGTGAATCTGCGTCTCTATCCTCTTAATAAATTTGGATTTATAAAAGTAGAAGAATAGCCGAAAGGCTATTTTTTCTTACAAAAAAACTACTGCAGAAAGGAATTGCAGTAGCTTTTATTCTGGTTGGATTGAGGTAAAGAGTTCTATTTTTCTTGTTTACTGGTAATTTGGTGAAAGACCTTTTGCCAGTGTTCATGACGCCGCCAGAGACTGGTATGGATCTGGTTATTTAACTCATAGCGAATCAACTTAGTCTTTTGACTAATGGATTCGATCTCGAAATTCTTAAAAGGAATCTGATGTTCTTCCTGCAAACGGACCAGGTCCTCTTTGTGGCTTTCTTGACCATACTCATTGATGAGGGTGAAGTTGTCTGCTAGGAGGGTTTGGTATTCCTGCTGAGCCTGCAAGCGTTCTTCATAGGTCTTTAATTTGAGAAGGACATTATCCAAAATTTCATCTTCTGGGATAGAACTTGGCTCCACATGGACATCGATATCAAAGACGCCAAACTGTTCCTTGAGAAGGCGCTCGACCTCTTCGGTAATCGCATGGCTCTCATAAACAGAGAGGTCTGGATTCATTTCGATGACGACATCCAGGTAGATATTGCTTCCGTAGGTCCGTCCCCGTTGGGATTTGACCCGGCTAACCTTTGGCAATTCCAGAATGGCAGCCTTATATTTATCCAATAGACTTTCATCAAAACCATCAGAGAGGCTGAAGGAGGATTCAATGAAAATATCGTAGGCAGTTTTTAGGATAAAGAAGGTGATGACGATGGCTGCCAATTGGTCTACAATGGGGTAGTTGAGAGCGCTAGCCCCAATCGCAACTGAAGTTCCCAAGGAAGTAACCACGTCAGAGAGGTTATCTTTAGCAGCTGCCTTGAGGGCCTTGGATTGGGCTTTCTTAGCTAAGGTGCGGTTATAGAGGTAGACCGCAAACATAACCAGGGCCGAGCCGACTCCGACAATGGCCCCTAAAGGATCAATAACAGTGGTTTCTCTACTGAGGATTTTCTGAACAGTATCTCGTAGGACATCAAAGCCCACATAAAACATGATGATGGACGTCACCAGACTAGCTAGATCTTCAATCTTCCAATGACCGAACCGGTGGTCGCGGTCAGCTGGCTGGCGGGCTAAGCGAATGCCAATGAGAAGGGCGACATTGCTGATAATATCGGATAAGTTATTAAAACCATCCGCGACCAAACTGGAGGAGTGAAGAAGATGGCCTGTTGCTAATTTAGCTGCGGAAAGAATCAGGTAGGCGACAATACTGATCAGGGCTCCACGTTCGGCTAGTTTTAAATTACTTTGTGATTGATTCACTGATAACTCCTCCAGACTTCTGTAGATTTCCTCCTAAGGGACAAACTTGGATCGTTGTTGATGAGGAAATATTCGTTCTTCTTAAGGCTTTATTATAGCTTTTTTGAGTTCAAAATTCAAATGATGCCAACTGTTTCCAAAAGGAGAAAGGATGAAAATGTGGTATAATAGAACGATTGAATGAATGAGGAGTATGAGATGAATCCTTTATTGAATGGTATGAATGATCGCCAAGCAGAGGCGGTCCAAACGACAGAAGGTCCCCTCTTGATCATGGCGGGGGCTGGTTCTGGTAAGACACGTGTCTTGACCCACCGCATCGCTTACTTGATCGATGAAAAAATGGTCAATCCTTGGAATATTTTGGCCATTACCTTTACCAATAAAGCCGCTCGGGAGATGAAGGAGCGGGCTTATCAATTGAATCCAGCCACCCAAGATTGCTTGATTGCGACCTTCCACTCCATGTGTGTGCGCATCCTTCGCCGAGATGCGGATCATATTGGCTACAATCGCAATTTTACCATTGTAGATCCAGGAGAACAACGGACCTTGATGAAGCGGATCTTGAAGTCCTTGAACTTGGATCCTAAAAAATGGAATGAACGGACAATCTTGGGGACTATTTCCAATGCCAAAAATGACCTGATCGATGAAGTGGCCTACGCCGCCCAGGCTGGCGATATGTACACCCAGATCGTCGCCAAGTGCTATGAGGCTTACCAAAAGGAACTCCGTCAGTCAGAAGCAGTGGACTTTGATGATTTGATCATGCTGACCTTGCGTCTTTTTGATCAGCATCCAGATGTGCTGACCTATTACCAGCAGAAGTTCCAATACATCCACGTAGACGAGTATCAAGATACCAACCATGCCCAATACCAGTTGGTCAAACTCTTGGCTTCACGCTTTAAAAATATCTGTGTCGTTGGGGATGCGGACCAGTCTATTTATGGCTGGCGGGGAGCAGATATGCAGAATATCCTGGACTTTGAGAAGGATTATAAGGAAGCTAAGGTCGTTTTGTTGGAGGAAAATTATCGTTCCACTAAAACTATCCTGCAAGCAGCCAATGATGTCATCAAAAACAATCGCCACCGCCGTCCGAAGAATCTCTGGACACAAAATGAAGACGGGGAAGATATTGTTTATTATCGGGCTAATGACGAGCAGGATGAAGCAGTCTTTGTTGCTAAAACCATTGAAGAGCTCAGTCGCGAAGCTGGCTACAAGCACCGTGATTTTGCTGTTCTCTACCGAACCAATGCCCAGTCACGGACCATTGAAGAAGCGCTGCTCAAGTCCAACATTCCCTACACCATGGTGGGAGGCACCAAGTTCTACAGCCGGAAGGAAATTCGGGATGTCATTGCTTATCTGAACTTGATTGCCAACCTCAGTGACAATATCAGTTTTGAGCGCATTATCAATGAACCCAAGCGGGGAATCGGGCCAGGTACAGTGGATAAGATTCGTGACTTTGCCCAAATGCAAGAGTCTTCACTCCTGGATGCTTCAGCCAATATCATGCTCTCAGGCATCAAAGGAAAGGCCGCTCAAGCCATCTGGGACTTTGCCAATCTCATTCTTGATTTGAGAGAAAGATTGGACCAGCTCACCATTACAGAGTTGGTCGAAGAAGTCCTTGACAAGACAGGTTATATGACAGCCCTAACCAATCAGGGAAATTTGGAAAGTCAGGCCCGCATCGAGAATATCCAAGAGTTCCTATCTGTTACCAAGAATTTTGATGAAAATGGAGAGACCGTCGAAGACGAATCAGGTGTGGAAACCTTGAGTCGTTTCTTGAACGATTTGGCCTTGATTGCCGATACAGACGATGGGGCCCAAGAAACTTCAGAAGTCACCTTGATGACTCTTCATGCAGCCAAGGGATTGGAGTTCCCGGTCGTCTTCTTGATTGGAATGGAAGAAAATGTCTTTCCTCTTAGTCGTGCAGCAGAGGATCCAGATGAATTGGAGGAAGAACGTCGCTTGGCTTATGTGGGGATCACGCGGGCAGAGAAGGTTCTCTTCTTGACCAATGCCAACTCTCGTTTGCTCTTTGGACGGACCAGCTACAACCGTCCGACGCGTTTCATCAATGA
This sequence comes from Streptococcus sp. 27098_8_66, assembly GCF_041431945.1. Lineage (NCBI taxonomy): Bacteria > Bacillati > Bacillota > Bacilli > Lactobacillales > Streptococcaceae > Streptococcus > Streptococcus sp. 27098_8_66. The sequence continues at coordinate 160,268 of NZ_JAPVYS010000002.1, forward strand.
AATTAGCTCGGATTTATTGACCTACCAAGGATTAGCCCGTCCAGTTAATACCAGCTTTAAGGCTTCTTATAGCAATGGAAGCGGAACGACATTTGGAAAAGGCATGAGCCTGTCTCAAGCCCTTCAAGAGCGCAAGAGACAAGCATCCCCAAGTGCTCTCACGTCATCAAGCCTACCTTTTGGTAATAGTAACCGAGCTGCTGCTAAAGAAAGCGTCGCTTGGTCCATTGGTGATATTGCCATTCACAAGAAGTGGGGAGAAGGAACTGTGCTTGAAGTATCTGGTAGTGGCAACACCCAAGAGCTCAAGATCAACTTCCCAGAAGTGGGTCTCAAGAAACTCTTGGCCAGTGTCGCGCCGATTGAGAAGAAATAAACTAAAGCCAGTAAGCTAAGTCCACTGTTTCAGATTATAAATAAGCAACATCTTTTCAGAAATCTAAAGTTATTACTGAATGAGACTATTGAAAAAAATATTTTGGAACTAGTGCAAAATAGATTGAGACTTTTCGCCGTGAGGAAAGCATCAGAAACGCATTAGTTTCTGGTGCTCGGTAGATTTGAGACGAAAGGCTCAAATCTAAGGTATGGAATCCCAAAGGGAGTCGCTACCGTCCGTCCTCACCTAAGGAAAGTCTCTATAAAAGAATGAATATTTACTTAAAACCAGCAAGCTTCGTTTGTTGGTTTTGATTTTACTGGTGGCATGATATAATATACTAAGAATAGAGAAAGAGGCATACTATGAACGAAATCAAGTGTCCCAACTGTGGGGAAGTCTTTACAGTCAATGAAAGTCAATACAGCGAACTCTTGTCACAGGTACGGACAGCAGAGTTTGACAAGGAAATTCATGAGCGAATTCGGCAAGAGTTGGCTTTAGCAGAGCAAAAGGCCCTTAATGAGCAGCAAGAGAAGTTAGCAAAGAAGGATCAAGAAATTGCTCAGTTACAAAACCAGATTCAACAGTTTGATACTGAAAAAGAATTGGCTAAAAAAGAGGTGGAGCAAACAGCTAGCCAAAGCTTGCTAGAGAAAGAAAAAGAAGTGCAAGCACTGGAGAATCAATTGGCCACCTTGCGCTTGGAGCATGAGAACCAGTTGCAAAAGACGCTTTCTAATTTGGAGAAGGAGCGTGATCAGGTACAAAACCAATTACTCCTTCAAGAGAAGGAAAATGAACTGTCCCTAGCTTCTGTCAAGCAAAACTACGAAGCCCAGCTTAAGGCAGCCAATGAACAGGTCGAGTTCTACAAGAATTTTAAGGCCCAACAGTCGACCAAGGCCATCGGGGAAAGTCTGGAACAGTATGCGGAAAGTGAATTCAACAAGGTTCGCAGTTTTGCCTTTCCAAATGCCTATTTTGAAAAGGACAACAAGGTCTCTGCACGTGGGTCTAAAGGCGACTTTATTTTCCGCGAGTGCGATGAAAATGGGGTGGAGATTATCTCCATTATGTTCGAGATGAAGAATGAAGCTGACGGGACAGAGAAGAAGCATAAGAATGCGGATTTCTACAAGGAATTGGACAAGGACCGTCGAGAAAAGAACTGTGAGTATGCGGTTTTAGTGACCATGCTTGAAGCAGATAACGACTACTTTAACACAGGGATTGTCGATGTCAGCCACGAGTATGAGAAGATGTATGTCGTCCGTCCTCAGTTCTTTATCCAGATCATTGGGCTCCTGCGTAATGCGGCCCTTAATTCCCTTAAATACAAGCAGGAATTGGCGCTTGTCCGTGAACAAAATATTGATATTACCCACTTTGAAGAGGACCTAGATGCCTTTAAAGTAGCCTTTGCTAAGAACTACAATTCGGCTTCTGTCAACTTTGGCAAGGCTATCGATGAAATCGACAAAGCCATCAAGCGGATGGAAGAAGTCAAGAAATTCTTGACCACATCAGAAAACCAACTTCGGCTCGCTAACAACAAATTGGATGATGTTTCCGTTAAAAAATTGACTCGGAAGAATCCAACCATGAAGGCTAAGTTTGATGCTCTGAAAGGAGAATAATCTTTGTATTCAGCAAAGAACGCTACCTTGTCCATGAATGGTAAAACCATGGACTATGTGACATTTGGAAAAGGAAAGGACCCTCTAGTAATTATACCAGGCTTGGGGGATGGGTTACAGACCGTTAAAGGAAAGGCACAGCTCTTTTCTCTCTCGTATCGTCTACTTGCTAAGCGATATAAGATCTATGTTTTTTCTCGAATCAATGAGCTGAGACAGGGCTATAAGACGCGGGATATGGCAGCAGATGTGGCAGAAGCAATGGAGGTATTGAATATTACCAGTGCCTATGTTATGGGGATTTCACAAGGTGGAATGATTGCTCAATGGCTAGCTGTAGATTTCCCTGAAAAGGTTCAAAAGCTCATCTTAGCTGTGACCACTGCAAAGCCTAGTCAACTTGCTAGAGAGCGAATTGAGCATTGGCAAAAGCTTAGTCAATCTGGAAATTTTAATCATCTCATGCTGGATATTGCAAAGCATTCCTATACGCAAAAGAGCTATCAAAAGTCGAGGTTGCTTTATAATATCATAGGTCGCTTGGGACGAATCAAAGATGAGAAACGAATTGCTATTCAGTCTCAGTCTTGCCTGGAACATAATAGCCTTGAGGTCTTAAAAGAAATTCAGTGTCCAACCTTGGTCCTTGGTGCGCTTGAAGATGATGTGATTGGTGTGGACGGATCCAAGGAACTGGCAAGAGCGATTTCGGGTTGTCAGCTCCTTATTCTAAAGCATTCTGGGCATGCTCTTTATGAAGAAAATAAAGCATTTCAAGAGGCTGTCTGTGAATTCTTAAACTAAAAAAAGCTGGAATATTTTCCAGCTTTTTTATGTTAGTTAAATCGCAAAGAGATCGTTTAGGTTTTCTGCCATGGTTGGGTGGGTAAAGATTTGTTTTGCAATGTAAGTATAAGGGATATTGTTGTCCATGGCCATGGTGATCTGGTTGATGATTTCGCCTGCAGCTTCTCCAAAGAGTGTCACTCCAAGAATTTCTTTAGTTTCTGGGTTGACCACGGCTTTGAAGGCACCTCGAAGGTCTGCATTGACATGTCCACGAGGCATGGCAGCAACTGGCAATTCTTTAACAGCAACTGGAAGTCCTTTGTCACGTGCTTCTTGCTCGGTCAAGCCGACTTGGGCAAGTGGAGGAGCAATAAAGAGTGTTGTCGCATAATTTCTACGAGTTTCAAGATTGTAGCTACCATCGCCTGTAAGATAGTTGATGACAATGCGGAAGTCATCGAGTGACATGTAGGTGAATTGAGGGCCACCATTGACATCGCCAACTGCAAAGACACCAGGGACGCTGGTTTCTAAATGACGGTTGACTTGGATCGCTCCACGATCAGTGACTTGGATGTCTGTGTTTTCAAGACCAAGTCCAGTTGCGTTTGGCTTACGTCCTGTTGCGTAGAGAAGGATATCGAACTCAAAGTCTCCCTTATCTGTGACAACCGTTAAGCTATTTTGGCCATCTTTGATTTCTTGGGTATGAACGCCTTGCAAGAATTGAATACCGTCTTCTTCAAGGTAGCTTTTTGCAAGAGCTGCAATACTTGGCTCGATCCGTGGCAAGAACGTGTCCGCAGCATCCAATACTGTTACTTGGCTACCCAAGGTATTGTAGAGATGAGCAAATTCCAATCCGATTGGTCCACCACCAAGGACACCGAGGCGTTTAGGTAGGTTTTCCAAACGTTGAATACCGGTTGAATCCACAGCAAATTTACTTTCAGCCAATCCTGGGATTGGAAGGATTGTTGGCACAGCACCAGTATTGATAATAATGGTTTCAGCTGTCAATTCTTCTTTTTCATCTCCAGCTTGAATTTCGATGACCTTGTTAGAAACAAAACGAGCAGTTGCATCGATAATGTCTACACCAGTTCCAGCAATAGTTGCGTAGTTCTTGCCATTGAGACGAGTAGTGACTGCATTTTTCTCATTCATGGCTTGCTCAAAATCCAAGCCTTTTTCTGCTGCAACAATCAAGGTCTTGGTTGGAATACAAGCGATATTGATACAAGTACCACCGTACATAGACTTGCTCTTTTCAATCAGAGCAACTTTTTTTCCTTGGCTTGATAATTTCGCTGCAAGTGTTTTACCAGCTTTACCAAATCCAATCACAATAACATCATACATTAACATATGTTACACCTTCTTTCGGTTTCTATTGTATCAAACCCATTTTAAAAAGTCTGAAATCTGCTACGGGATTTTTTTGAAGCTCATGAGAAGGGGGAAAGAGGGACAAGACGTCTCGTTTCGTGGTATAATAAAGGGTCGGTTACCCGGATGGTCACACAAGAGTTAGAAAGAGCAAATCAGATGGACGGAATTATCAATGTAAAAAAAGAAGCAGGCATGACCTCACATGATGTGGTCTTTAAACTGCGAAAAATCTTAGGAACTAAGAAGATCGGCCATGGGGGAACGCTGGATCCAGATGTGGTGGGAGTGCTTCCGATTGCAGTTGGAAAGGCGACCCGGATGGTCGAATTCATGCAAGATGAAGGCAAGGTCTATGAGGGAGAAATCACTTTGGGATTTTCTACCACGACGGAGGATGCCAGTGGTGAAGTCGTAGAGCGGACCCCAGTGGAAGCCCCTTTAGATGCAGGAGAGGTGGACCGCATGATTGCCCAAATGGTGGGAGAAATCGAGCAAGTACCACCTATGTATTCCGCGGTCAAGGTCAATGGACGTAAGCTCTATGAATATGCGCGGGCAGGAGAAGAAGTGGAACGCCCTGTCCGACAGGTAACCATTTATGAATTCACGCGCACCAGTGAGATTAGCTATGAAGAAAGTCTAGCCCGTTTTCGTTTCCGGGTTAAATGCAGTAAGGGCACCTATATCCGGACCTTGTCGGTGGACCTTGGTCAGAAACTGGGCTACGCAGCCCATATGTCTCATCTGACACGGACCAGTGCTGCCGGTTTGTCACTGGAAGATGCCCTGACCTTAGAAGAAGTGGCTGAAAAAGTAGCACAAGGAGATTTGAGCTTCCTTCACCCACTTGAAATTGGCACCGGGGATCTGGAAAAAGTAGAGCTGACAGTAGAAGAGGTCGGCGAAGTCCAAGTGGGACGCTTTATTCCAGTTGAGAGTGACTCCAAAGAGTTAGCTGCTTTTTACCAAGGAAAATTGGTAGCAATTTTAGAAAAAAGAGAAGAACTTTACAAACCTCGAAAAGTCTTTCTAACAGAAAGTGTGTTACAATAAATTCATGAATATTCGTACGATTTCTACTGCTAACCAGATCCATTTGGAGAATGAGACAGTTTTGGTTCTGGGCTACTTTGATGGCCTGCATCTGGGGCATCAAGAACTCTTTAAAAAGGCGCGTCAGATAGCGGATGAAAAAGTCTTGAAGGTCGCTTTGTTAACCTTTCCTGAATCTCCTAAGTTAGCCTTTGTTCGCTACCAACCAGAATTACTACTTCATTTGCAGAGCCCTGAGGATCGGTTCCAAAAATTAAACGAACTAGGAGTGGATGAGCTCTTTCTCATTGATTTTACGACCGATTTTGCTTCTAAAACAGCGAAAGAATTTGTCGATCAATTTGTCAAAGCCTTGAGAGCCCGAGTTTTAATTGCTGGATTTGATTATAGTTTAGGCTCTGATAAGAAAACGGCCTCTGACTTAGCTGCTTATTTTGATGGTCAAGTGGAAGTCATTTCTCCTGTATTGGATCAGGGTGAAAAGATTAGTTCAACCCGCATTCGTCAAGCTATCCTAGAAGGACGCGTCCAAGAAGCTGCCCGTCTACTTGGTCACCCTTTATCCAGTCGAGGAATCGTCGTGCATGGGGATGCGCGTGGTCGCACCATTGGCTATCCTACCGCCAATTTAGCACCGATTGACCGAACCTATCTCCCATCAGATGGGGTTTATGTAGTTGATGTCGATTTTAAAGGGCAGACCTACCGTGGGATGGCTTCTGTCGGAAAAAATGTCACCTTTGATGGGAAAGAGCTTCGTTTCGAAGTCAATCTCTTTGATTTTTCTGGAGATATCTACGGTCATACCTTGACCATTCGCTGGTTAGATAAGATTCGAGAAATGGTCAAATTCGATGGGATCGATCAACTAGTGGCGCAACTAGAAGAAGATGAAGCAGTTTCACGAAACTGGACCAAGGATTAGGAACTTTCCTAATCCTTTTCTTGGTGCCTCTTCTTGGGAAAAATGAAAGGGATTTCTTTTTTCCACTGAAATTCAGAAAAATCGTCGAGAAATCAAAAAAGCGCTTTTCAAGCACCTAATTTTTTTGTATAATAGAGTCAGATAGTTATATATAAAAAAGAAGTGAACCACATGATTACATTATTTTTATCGCCGAGTTGTACATCATGTCGAAAAGCTCGGGCTTGGTTAAAAAAGCACGATGTTCCATTTAAAGAACACAATATTATGACAAGTCCTTTGAGCAAACAGGAGTTGACAAGTATATTGGCCTTGACCGAAAACGGAACAGACGACATTATTTCAACTCGTTCAAAAATTTTTCAAAAATTGGATGTTGATGTTGAAGATTTATCCATCTCAGCTTTGATCCGTCTGATTGAGGAAAATCCAAGTCTCTTGCGGAGACCGATTATTTTAGATAACAAACGTATGCAGATTGGCTTTAACGAAGATGAAATTCGGGCTTTCTTGCCACGGAGTTATCGCAAACAAGAGTTACGCTCTGCCACTCTAAGAGCAGAAATAAACTAAGAAGTATGTCGAATGCAAAAAAATTATAGTTACCCACTGGACTTATCGTGGAGCACTGAAGAGCTTGCTTCAGTGCTTTCTTTTTTCAATAAAGTTGAAGAAGCTTATGAAAGTAAGGTAGAGGCCAAAGAATACATGGAAGCCTACCGCGCTTTTAAGAAGGTCGTACCTAGTATCGGAGAAGAAAAGCGTCTTGGACGGGAGTTCGAAGAAGTGAGCGGTTATTCTCTCTATCGTGCGACCCAGACTGCAAAGCAAAAAGAGGAAGGATGGTTTTCTCTTGAAGAATAAATTAGAGTTTGCCAAACAAATCGTTTTAGAGGCTGGAGACTACTTGCGTCTTCATCTCCATGATGACTTGATGATCTCAAAAAAGACTGGGCCGACAGATTTAGTCACCCAGATGGACCAACAGGTTCAAAAGGATTTGGTTGAAAAAATCACACATCGCTACCCAGAAGATCGGATTTTTGCGGAGGAAAATGGCCTTCGTTCACCGATTTCAGAAGGATCCGTTTGGGTGATTGATCCTATTGATGGGACCAATAATTTTGTGACCCAAAAGGAAGATTTTGCGGTGATGGTGGCCTATTTTGAAGACGGAATTGGTCAGTTTGGCCTGATCTACGATGTGATGCGGGATCACCTTTTTTACGGGGGTGGAGAATTCCCTGTTTATCGCAATGAGGTTGAACTGACGCCCTTTGTGGACCAACCTCTGGAAAACCTTTTGATTGCTTCAAATGTCGGTATGCTTGAGAAAAATGACTGGGGCATGGCCGATCTTGGTATAGATTCCCTGGGCATTCGGGTCTACGGAAGTGCCGGTATTAGTTTTTCAAAAATTCTCTCAGGTGGCATTCTAGCCTATTTTAGCTATATCTGGCCCTGGGATTATGCCGCAGCTGCGATCATGGGGGAACAGTTGGGCTATACCGTTTTAAATCTAAATGGAGATAAACCTAATTACCAGTCAGTGGAACCCATTATGATGGTTCCAAAAGTGAAGTTAACAGAAATTCAAACCTATCTTAAGAAAGGGAGAAGTTAAATGAATTTTCCCAATGGTTTTAAAGAAAAATACCAGCATCTTCTAGGTGAGGATGCTGCTGCTTTTTTTGCGACCTTTGAGCAAGAAGCAGTATCGGCCTTTCGGACTAATCCTTTGAAAGAAACTCAAAAAGCATTTGATGATCCGATTCCCAATACCCCTTGGGGACATTATGGAAAGGTCTCAGGAAAATCCATCGAGCACGCAACGGGCTTGGTCTATTCGCAAGAGCCAGCAGCTCAGATAGTGGCCCAAGTCGCCCAGCCTAAGCCAGGAATGAAGGTCTTAGACTTGGCCGCAGCTCCTGGTGGAAAGACCACCCAGCTCTTGTCTTATTTGGACAATCAGGGACTCTTGGTCTCCAATGAAATCCACAAGGGTCGTTCGAAAATTCTTGTAGAGAATGTAGAACGCTTTGGTGCGCGAAATGTGCTGGTGACCAATGAGTCTGCCGATCGTCTGGCCAAAGTTTTCTCAGGCTTTTTTGATCTGATTGTACTAGACGCCCCGTGTTCAGGTGAGGGGATGTTCCGTAAGCAACCAGATGCCATGGACTATTGGTCCATCGATTATCCTCGAGAGTGTAGTCTTCTTCAAAGAGAAATTCTAGAGGATGCTCTCAAGATGTTGGTTCCAGGTGGTTCCTTGGTTTATTCAACCTGTACCTGGGCTCCTGAGGAAAATGAAGAGATCGTATCCTGGCTCTTAGATAATTTTGATCTAGAACTGGAAACGATCGAGAAGATCAATGGTATGGCAGAAGGCATTGACCATCCAGAAACGGCGCGCATGTATCCTCATCTCTTTAAAGGGGAGGGACAATTTGTTGCTAAGTTCCGTTATCTAGGAGAGAATCGTCCTGCCAAAATCCCTTCCAAAAAGGACCAATTATCTGCGGAGCAAAAGAAATGGTGGCAGGAGTTTGCTAAGAAACATTTGAAGATCACTCTAGAAGGTGTCCTCGAAACCTTTGGTGACGAACTCTACTTGGTTCCACTTGGTTTACCAGATTTGCGCAAAGTAAAAATCGCCCGAAATGGCTTGCACCTAGGGACCTTCAAGAAAAATCGATTTGAACCTAGTTTTGCCCTTGGTCTTGCTCTGAAACCGAGTGAAGTCAAAGAGACTGTTTCGATCACGCCTGAGGACTTTGTTCATTATGTGGCGGGAGAGACGGTCCAATTGAAGGAAACGCATCCAAATGGATGGTACCAGGTCCTGGTTGAAGGCAATGGTTTGGGTTTTGCCAAAGTGACCGGACAGACCCTAAAAAATTTCTATCCAAAGGGGCTTCGTTTTAGGTAAAATGCTGGGCAAAGAACCCGTTCTATGATATAGTGGAAGTACAGGTTTTTTTGAAAAAAACTTGTCAAAATCATAAGTGAAATAGTGAAATATCAAGGAGACATGATTTGAAAAAGTCTAAAAAGCTGATCCTAGGACTAGCGACGATCGCATTAGCAGGAAGTTTATCTGCTTGTGCTTCTTGGATCAATCGCGGAGAATCCATCACTGCTGTCGGATCGACTGCCTTACAACCCTTGGTTGAAGGAGTAGTAGATCGCTACATTGAAGAACATCCTGGTAAGATTGTAAATGTACAAGGAGGAGGTTCTGGTACAGGACTTTCACAAGTTCAATCTGGCGCTGTAGATATTGGAAATAGTGACTTGTTTGCGGAGGAAAAATCTGGGATTGATGCCTCTAGTTTGGTCGACCATCAGGTAGCCGTAGCAGGGACAGCCATCATTGCCAATAAAAATATCTCAATCGACAATTTGACAACAGAGCAATTGCGAAAGATCTTTACGGGTGAATATACCAACTGGAAGCAATTGGGAGGTCCAGATCTTGAAATCACGATTGTGAACCGAGCGGTTGGTTCTGGTAGCCGTGCTGTCTTTGATGCCATTATCATGGATGGCAAACAACCCAAGCAGGCCCAAGAGCAAGACTCTAATGGAATGGTGAAAAACATCGTTTCTCAAACGCCAGGAGCCATCTCGTATCTGGCCTTTACCTACTTGGATAGCAGTGTCAAAACCATGAAGCTTAACGGTTATGAACCAACCAAAGCCAATGTTGTCAACAATAACTGGCCAATCTGGTCTTATGAACACATGTATACCAAAGGAAAACCCAATGAGTTGTCTAAAAAATTCATTGACTACATGATGACCGATGAGATCCAGCAAAAAGTTGTTGGCAAGATGGGCTATATCCCAATCAATGATATGAAAGTCACCCGTGATTTAAAAGGGAATGTGACAAAAAAATAAAAGAATTAGGTAAAAAATGAACGAAGTAGCAAAAAAAATGCTGACGAAATCAAAAAACTCCCGCCTAGAAAAATTTGGGAAAACCATTACCTTTCTATGTATGAGTTTGATTGTTGTGGTCGTTGCCATGATTTTGATTTTCGTGGCCCAAAAAGGTTTATCGACTTTCTTTGTCAATAAAGTCAATATCTTTAGTTTTCTATTTGGGAGCTCTTGGAATCCTGCTGCAAAGGAATTCGGAGCCCTACCAATGATTCTAGGTTCCTTTATTGTAACCTTGCTTTCTGCCCTCTTGGCAACGCCGTTTGCCATTGGTGCAGCAGTTTTCATGACAGAAGTCTCTCCTAAAGGAGCTCGTTTCTTACAACCAGCGATTGAGCTCTTAGTGGGGATTCCTTCAGTTGTTTATGGATTTATTGGCCTTCAAGTGGTCGTCCCATTTACGCGTAGTCTCTTTGGAGGGACTGGTTTTGGGATTCTCTCAGGGGTCTTTGTCCTCTTTGTTATGATCCTGCCAACTGTCACCTTTATGACGACCGATAGCCTCCGAGCTGTGCCCCGTCATTACCGGGAAGCTAGTATGGCCATGGGTGCGACACGCTGGCAAACGATTTGGCATGTCACGCTCAAGGCAGCCCGCTCAGGAATCTTTACAGCGGTTGTCTTTGGTATGGCGCGTGCCTTCGGGGAAGCCTTGGCTATCCAGATGGTGGTCGGAAACTCTGCAGTGGTACCAACCTCGCTCACTACACCAGCTTCCACCCTCACCTCTATTTTGACCATGGGAATCGGAAATACCGTCATGGGTACGGTCAATAACAATGTTCTTTGGTCACTCGCCTTGGTATTGCTCCTCATGAGTCTTGCCTTTAACAGTGTGATTAAACTGATTACGAAAGAAAGAGGTAAGAAGAACTATGCACGCTAAACGAATGGATAAAATTGCCACAGGAGTGCTGTATGCTATTTCAGGGATCATCGTTGCGATTCTTGCCTCATTGATCCTTTATATCTTGGTCCGTGGCTTGCCCCATGTATCCTGGCACTTCTTGACTGGGAAATCTTCTTCTTACCAAGCAGGAGGAGGGATCGGAATTCAATTGTATAATTCCTTCTTCCTCTTGGTCATTACCTTGGTGATTTCCTTCCCACTTTCTCTTGGGGCTGGGATTTACCTCTCTGAGTACGCCAAAAAAGGGCGTTTGACCAATTTGGTTCGTACCTGTATTGAGATCTTGTCTTCTTTGCCATCTGTCGTTGTAGGTCTCTTTGGTTACTTGGTCTTCGTTGTCCAGTTCAAATACGGATTTTCGATCATTTCAGGGGCCTTGGCCTTGACCGTCTTTAACCTGCCACAGATGACTCGCAATATCGAAGATAGCTTGCAGCACGTCCACCATACACAGCGCGAAGCAGGTCTAGCATTGGGCTTGTCTCGCTGGGAAACTGTGATTCATGTCGTGGTACCAGAAGCTCTTCCAAGTATTATCACTGGGGTCGTCTTGGCCTCAGGACGTATCTTCGGGGAAGCTGCTGCCTTGATCTATACAGCAGGTCAATCGGCTCCAGCTCTTGATTGGTCAAACTGGAATATCTTTAGTGTGACTAGTCCGATTTCGATCTTCCGTCAGGCTGAAACCTTGGCTGTCCATATCTGGAAGGTCAACAGTGAAGGAACTATTCCAGACTCGATCGAAGTCTCAGCCGGTTCTGCCGCCGTTCTTTTGATCTTTATCTTGATCTTTAACTTTGGAGCGCGCAAACTCGGAAGTTACCTCCATAAAAAACTAACATCTGCTTAAAGGAGAAGAAATGTCAAAATACAATTGGGATGAGAGACACATCATTACTTTTCCTGAAGAAAAGGTGGTCCTATCGACCAAAGATTTGCATGTCTATTATGGAACGAACGAGTCCATTAAAGGCGTCGACATGCAGTTTGAAAAGAATAAGATTACAGCCTTGATCGGTCCTTCAGGATCTGGGAAATCAACCTATCTCCGTAGTTTGAACCGGATGAATGATACCATCGATATTGCGCGTGTAACGGGTGAAATTTGGTATGAAGGAATCGATGTCAATCGTCCAGATATCAATGTTTATGAAATGCGCAAGCACATTGGGATGGTTTTCCAACGACCCAATCCTTTTGCCAAATCAATATACAAAAATATCACCTTCCCTCATGAACGTGCTGGGGTGAAAGACAAGAAGATCTTGGACGAATTGGTCGAAACTTCTTTGAAACAGGCAGCCCTATGGGATCAGGTCAAGGATGATCTTCACAAATCAGCTCTAACGCTTTCAGGTGGTCAACAGCAACGACTTTGTATCGCGCGGGCTATCTCGGTGAAGCCGGATATCCTACTCATGGATGAGCCAGCTTCAGCGCTTGATCCGATCGCAACAGCGCAATTAGAAGAAACCATGCTGGAGCTGAAGAAAGATTACACCATTGTCATCGTGACCCACAGCATGCAACAAGCAGCGCGTGCTAGTGATTATACCGGTTTCTTTTATCTTGGAAACCTCATCGAGTACGATAAGACCTCGAATATTTTCCAAAATGCGAAATTGCAATCGACCAACGATTATGTATCGGGTCACTTTGGATAAAGTAATATGACAACAAAAAGGAAAATAGAATGACAGAACCAATTTTGCAAGTCAAGGACTTGTCGGTTTATTACAATAAAAAGAAGGCTTTGAATAGTGTCTCTTTGGATTTTGCTCCAAAGGAGATTACAGCCTTGATTGGTCCTTCAGGATCAGGGAAATCTACCCTTTTAAAAGCCATTAACCGTATGGGGGACCTTAACCATGAGGTCACCACCACAGGGACCATCCTCTACAACGGTCACAATATCTACGGACCACGGACCGATACGGTCGAATTGCGGAAGGAAATCGGAATGGTCTTCCAACAGCCAAATCCCTTTCCAATGTCCATTTATGATAATGTGACTTATGGGTTGATGATTAATGGTGTCAAGGATAAGGCTGTCTTAGATGAGGCAGTTGAAACCTCATTGAAACGCGCTTCCATCTGGGATGAAGTCAAGGATCGCCTGCATGATTCAGCTATCGGACTTTCCGGTGGTCAGCAGCAGCGGGTCTGTGTGGCGCGGGTTCTTGCGACTAGTCCAAAGATTATTCTTTTGGATGAACCAACTTCAGCGCTGGACCCGATTTCAGCTGGTAAGATTGAAGAAACCTTATATGGACTAAAAGACCGCTACACCATGCTCTTGGTGACACGCTCCATGCAGCAAGCGAGTCGGATTTCTGATAAAACAGCCTTTTTCTTGGATGGCGATTTGATTGAGTACAATGACACCAATGAAATGTTCTTGAACCCAGCTAAGAAAGAAACAGAAGACTATGTCTCTGGTAAATTTGGATAGGAAGAAAATAAAATGTTACGAGTTCAATTTGAAGAAGATTTAGAGAAGTTGCATAACCAGTTTTATGCAATGGGAAATGAAGTGTTGAGTCAGATCAACCGTACGGTCCGCGCTTTCGTGACCCATGACCGTGAATTGGCCCGCCAAGTTATCGAAGATGATGCTGAGATCAACGACTACGAAGTGAAATTAGAGCGCAAATCCTTTGAGATTATTGCCCTTCAACAGCCCGTTTCACAAGACCTTCGTGTCGTGATGACTGTCTTAAAAGCGGTCTCTGACTTAGAGCGGATGGGTGACCACGCAGTATCAATTGCCAAGGCAACGATTCGCATGAAAGGGGAAGTCCGCATCCAATCTGTTGAGGAAGAGATCAGCAAGATGGGCCGTGAAGTCAAAGATTTTGTCGAAGCGACACTAGATGTTTACCTCAAAGGCGATGTGGATTTGGCCTATGAAGTTGCGACACGAGACGAAGTCATCAACCATTACTTCGATAGCATCCAAGAATTAGCAACAGAAGAAATTCGGAATAATCCAGAGTCCATCGTGACCGGACGTGATTATTTCCAAGTGATCAACTTTTTGGAACGCATCGGAGATTATGCAAAAAATATCTGTGAATGGGTGGTTTACTTTGAAACAGGTAAAATTATCGAAATGTAAGATCATAAAGTCTTTTCGATCTCAGACAGGCATTGTCATGCTTGTCTTTTCTTTTATCTTAACTTTGTGATAAAATAGTTTTGTTAGGGCTTTTCATTGGAAAGCATGAAACATTTAAAGGAGGAAATTATGCAAGCAGTTGCACATTTTGTAGAAACATTCGTTCCAGAACATTACGAAGTGTTTTTGGATTTAAGTCGTAAAACCAAGACCTTTAGCGGTCGTGTGGTGATCACAGGTCAAGCCAAGGCGGACAAGATCTCGCTTCACCAAAAGGATTTGACCATCGAAACAGTAGAAATAGCAGGTCAAGCCCGTCCATTTACGGTTGATGATGACAATGAAGCAGTCTATGTTGAATTGGAAGGAACAGGTCAAGTGACAGTTACTCTGACCTATTCTGGTAAGATCACAGACAATATGACAGGGATTTACCCATCATACTACAGCATTGATGGCGTGAAGAAGGAAGTCCTCTCTACCCAGTTTGAGAGCCATTTTGCGCGTGAAGCTTTTCCAAGTGTGGACGAGCCTGAAGCCAAAGCAACTTTCGATCTTTCTTTGAAATTTGACCAAGAAGAAGGTGAAATTGCCCTCTCAAATATGCCTGAAATTGATGTGGAAAACCGCAAAGAAACAGGTATTTGGAAGTTTGATACGACTCCACGTATGTCTTCTTATCTCTTGGCCTTTGCAGCTGGAGATCTTCAAGGAGTGACAGCTAAGACCAAGAATGGAACCCTAGTCGGTGTCTACTCTACCAAAGCTCACCCATTAGAAAACTTGGACTTCTCATTGGATATTGCCGTTCGTGCTATTGAATTTTATGAAGACTACTATGGCGTGAGGTATCCAATCCCTCAATCCCTTCATATCGCCCTTCCAGACTTCTCTTCAGGAGCGATGGAAAACTGGGGCTTGGTAACCTACCGTGAAGTCTACCTTCTAGTAGATGAAAACTCTACGGCCCAAAGCCGTCAAACAGTAGCCTTGGTGGTGGCTCACGAATTGGCTCACCAATGGTTCGGAAACCTCGTGACCATGAAATGGTGGGATGATCTCTGGTTGAATGAAAGCTTTGCCAATATGATGGAATATGTCAGCTTGGATGCCATTGAACCAAGCTGGAATATCTTTGAAGACTTCCAAACAACTGGAGTGCCTGCTGCCTTGAAACGCGATGCTACAGATGGCGTTCAATCCGTCCATGTGGAAGTCAAACACCCTGATGAGATCAACACCCTCTTTGACCCAGCAATCGTTTACGCCAAGGGTAGCCGTCTCATGCACATGCTTCGCCGCTGGTTAGGCGATGACGCCTTCCGTAAAGGGTTGAAGATCTACTTTGAAAAACACCAATACGGCAATACTATCGGTCGTGACCTTTGGGATGCTCTTGGGCAAGCTTCAGGTCGTGATGTCGCAGCCTTTATGGATTCTTGGTTGGAGCAACCAGGATACCCTGTTGTTTCAGCTTCTGTGGAAAACGATACCTTGATCATCTGTCAAGAGCAGTTCTTCATCGGAGAAAGAGAAGAAAAAGGACGCAAGTGGGTTGTTCCGTTAAATAGCAACTGGACGGGTATTCCAGATACCTTGGAAACAGAAGTTTTAGAAATTCCAAACTACAGTGCCTTGAAAGCAGCTAACAGCGGAGCTCTTCGCTTCAATACAGAAAATACAGCTCACTATATCAGTGACTACCGTGGGGAATTGTTGGAAGACATCCTTGCTGACCTTGCTAGCTTGGATAGCACTTCAAAATTACAAGTGGTTCAAGAACGTCGTCTTTTAGCTGAAAGTGGTCAAATTTCTTATGCAAGCCTCTTGCCAGTGATTGAACACTTGACAGAAGAAAGTTCCTACTTGGTTGTTTCAGCTGTTTCGAGCGTCTTAGCTGGAATCAGTCTCTTTGTGGATGAAGGAACTGAAACAGAAGCGGCCTTCCATGAGTTGTTGAAACGCTTGAACCGTTACAACTTTGAACGCTTGGGTCTAGAAGCTAAGCCTGGTGAAACAGAAGAAGACGAAAAAGTTCGTCAGCTAATGATTGCTAATATGATCAAGGCCAATGATGAAGCTGCAAAAGCTCAAGCGAGCGCTATCTTTGAAGCGCATGCAGCTGATTTGGAAAAACTTCCAGCTGCCATCCGCCTGCAAATCTTGGTTAACCAAATCAAGCACCAGGAAACCAAGGAGCTTAGCCAACAATACCTGGATACTTATGTTAAGACAGTAGATGGGAACTTTAAACGCCAGTTGGCGGCTGCACTTTCTTATACCAAGGATGAGGAAACTTTGGAAGCTCTATTGAAGGAGTGGAAGAACAAGGATGTGGTGAAACCTCAGGACTTGGCTATGAGTTGGTACTACAACTTCTTACACGATGACTTTACCCAAGGAAGAACTTGGACTTGGGCGCGTGAAAACTGGGATTGGGTCAAGAAAGCCCTCGGTGGTGATATGAGCTTTGATAAGTTTGTCATCTACCCAGCAAACTGTTTCAAGACCCGTGAACGCTTGAATGAATATAAGGCCTTCTTTGAGCCTCAATTGTCTGATATGGCTATCAGCCGAAACATCAGCATGGGAATCAAGGAAATCGCAGCGCGTGTGGATTTGATTCAACGGGAAAAAGCAGCAGTAGAAGCCGCTATCCTTGCGACGAAATAAATGAAATAAATTTATAAAAGATGCTACAGAATTCATTCTGTAGCATCTTTTGCTTTTTCAATGAATCATTTGTATTGGATATCAAAGGAGAAGGATCATTAGTTTATTGGGCTTGGTAAGAGAATCTCCGTTCGATAGCGGCCATTTTCTTTGAAACGCTTGACAGTTCCTTGGTATTCTTGTACTAGAGCATCAACGTTTCGTAAGCCCCAACCATCTCTTTGACGTGTTTTACGAGTCTCTTGTTCTTGTTCATTAAAGGTATTGTTGATCGAAATAAATAGGTTTTGTTGAAAATAACGTATATTCAGAGCCAATGTTCTCTCCGATTTATCAGTTAATCGAAGACAGGCTGAAATACTATTATCTAAACAATTTCCTAAAATAACAGCTAGAATATCAGGCTGAATAGATAATTCTTGAGGGACAAAGCAGTCAATTTCCAATTCAATTTCATCTTCCACATCGTGCAGTTTTTGATTCAGTAAAAAATTAATTGTTGGATTTTTGGAGTAAAAGGTTTGTTTTCCTGAAATACTATCGGTTAACGAGTGAAGATACTCTCTAGCCTCATCTGGATTTTCTTCTAGAAGTGCCAATAGAGTTAAATGTTTATTTTTTAAGTCATGCCGAAGACTTTGCAATCGTTGGTATTCCTCTTGAGACTGTTGTGTTTCTCTTAATTGGAATTGAAGCTGTTCTTTATCTAATTTATTTTGATAATAAGCGTGCTGTTGTTGAGAAAGATGTAGGGTAAAATAAAGCGAGGAAAACGACAATACAATAAGAGACAAGAGTGAAATGACAGAAAGATAATCTGGTCCAAATACTTGCCCTTGAATAGCAGATACAGTAAAGGCAAAAATAATCGATAAAATCGGCACGATAAATTGATACAGCCAACTTCTTCTAGATGTTGGCATGGTTAACTTTTGATGTGTTCGGAATAACTGCCGAAGAACAAGTGTTATGATGGTTGAAAAAAGAAAACTGATGACAAGGTAACCACTAATCAGTCCTAAATTTTTCGATACTTTTGACAGTGGAAGAAAAAGTTGGATAGCTTGATTGAGGACAGCTCCTGCTAATAATGTCAGGCTTGTCTGTAAGAATATCCAAAAGGAAGAATCACGAAAGGAGTAGCCAAAATAGAGTCCTACAAGAGAGGATTCTACAATACTAAGGAGGAGATTGCTCACTAAAAAAACGCGACTTTCTAAAAAAATAAACACAAGAGCCGCATGAAAAAGAAAGCAACAACAAAGGAGTAAAAGTGTCTCTTTTGATTGTTTACTTTTGGATATTGGCCTAAAAAATAAAATAATTGCCAGAAATAAGTCGAACAAGATACTAATGATCCGTAATCCTATTAGCATTAGAAATTCCTTTCACTGAGGTAGTTATAGTATTTTTCTTTAAAAGAAGACTGGAACTTACGACTAATTGGAAGTGAATGCTCCTCGGTACCATTTAGCAAAATAGTCACTGTTTTCGCATCAAAATCTTTGATATATTTGGGATTTACAATATAAGAAGCATGAATTTGAATAAAATAATCAGGTAGTTTATCTAAAATGTCTTGAGTTTTCAGTAAGGACTTATAGGTATCTGCTAGCGTGTAAATAAAAACGGAACGCTTATCTTTCTCAAAATAGGTAATGTCACTTAAAGGAATAGAGTAACTTTGTTTTCCAAATGAGAAGTTAAAGATGGTTTGTCCTAAATCTAAATAACGTAAAACTCTGTCTACTACCTTATTTAGCCTTTGAGGTTCAATTGGTTTTACTAAGTAATCAAAAGTCTGTACTTCAAAAACTTGTTCCATATAATCACGATAGCTAGTCACAAAAATAATGGGGATAAAAGGATTGAACTGCCGAATTTCACGAGCAAGGTCAATTCCAGTAATTTGTGGCATATCAATATCCAAAAAAACACAATGAGTATCCCTTGTTAACTGTTCTAGCATTTTTTGTGGATTGGTATATAGTTTTGTTTCTACAGGAACTTTGTCGTAAGAAAGTAAATACTGTTCTAACTGACTAGCATCTCTAGTTGAGTCATCACAAATAACGACGTTTAACATAAGTCCCCCTTATCAAATTGAGTTGGCTAATTATGACACTAAAATGGTAAATCATGACGTAAACCTTGGAAAGTCATATGTTTATTATACAATAATCTTATCAAAAATGAAGGAAGCTGAGAAAATCTTCTCAGCCTTGAGTGATAAGATGAAGACATTTGCGACACTGACTATTAGAGATTTGACAAAATCATTCGATAAGCAACATTTTGCTAATAATCATATTTCCTTAGAAATAGAAGCTGCTAAAATTACAGCTTTTTTAGGACACAATGGCGCTGGTAAGTCCACCCTCTTAAATCAAATGATTGGTTTTACCAAACCTGATCAAGGAGACGTTTGCTATGGAGATATTTCTTTTGTTCAAAATCGTAAACGAGCTCGCTCAATGATGAGCTATATGTCTCAACAGTATGCGCCACTTGAGAAATTGACGGTGGAACAAAACATAGAAATGCTTGGAAGAATGAGAGGGTTAAACACCTTAGATTTGCAAAAAGAAATGGATCAGCTCTTAACCGAGTTGGAAATTAAGGAGTACCGGGCAAAACAAGGAAAGGACCTTTCAGGTGGTTTAAAGCGTCTGACCTCTTTTGCAATGGCTTTAATCGGATCTCCGACCATCATTCTTCTTGATGAGCCAACGAACGATGTTGATCCAATACGTCGTGAAAAACAATGGCAATTATTACAGAAGCTAGCGCATAAAGGTCATACCATTATTATCGTGACGCATAATCTCTTAGAAGTTGAAAAATATGCTGACAACTATGCCTTATTTAACCATGGGAAGTTAATCAAATCAGGACCAGTTCAGCAAATAACCTATCAAAAACAGTATCAAATATCATTTGAGTTTAGAAATAAAGATAGCTTAGCTCTATTTCAAGATTACACCATTATCAATGGTTCGATCTGCCAGATTGAAATAGAAGAGAAGGAGTTAACGAGACTGCTACCAAAAATCACGCAGGAATTGGATAGAAAGAATATTTTAAATCTGTCACTTACTCAGAAAAACATATCCATTTCAGATCTTTATAGAGAGGAGTTGACAAACTGATATGACTCAATTTTTTTACTTACTTCGTTGGAACTATCTTCGTCAAAAAGATTTATTTTTACTCTTTACGCTAGCTCAAGTTCTGTTATCCATTTCACTTCTTTTTGGTTATCCACTAGTGATCGGTGAGATTGATACGACAGCTGCCTACTATCTCTCTTCTGGTTCAGTTCTGATAGGAATTATTTCTATTGGCTGTACGATCTCATCCCCTGTTATAGCAAATGCGAAGTCAGAAGGACATGTAGACTACGTACGAGCCCTTCCAATACCACGAATTCTGATTTCCTTAGCAGATCTTTGGATGTGGATGATTGCTATTTTACCTGGAGTGTTCATTTCTGTTATACTGGGCTATTTTCGTTTTTCTGTCCGCCTAAATGTATCTGTTCTGGCTGTTTTCATCCTATTTCTGATCTGTCTTACGATGATCAGTCTTGGATTTGCCATTGCGTATACTTTTTCTCCCAATATTGTCACGCTGATGTCTCAGTTAATTCTCATGATTGGTTTGATGTTTTCACCAATCATGTACCCTGCAAGTCGTCTTCCAGATTGGATAAACCATCTCTACCATGTTCTTCCATTTGTCCCTTCTGTCAAACTCCTACGAGCTTGTGTCTATAGTCATGGTCACGTCTCATTTTTTGACTTCACTATACTGATTATCTGGATTTTGCTAACACAGTTACTGATCTTGAGAGTTCTTTATAAGGAAAAATAAAGGAAGGAGGGTAGATAGAAGGTTCTTCTTCGAAACAGTAACCCATTTAAAAGTAGTTTAATTAAAGAGATTTACAAATGTATGCCTATAACAAAAGAGGCTGGGACAAAAGTCCTAGCCTCTCAATTGTTTTTGGATTGTCGAGCAAGACGCAGTGGTTGAGTGGGCTCTACTACGCTGATTTCATCAGCTTTTACAGCCCTACTCAACTGTGCGGAGGTGGGACGGCGAAATCGAATTCTAACGAATTACCGATTTCTGTCCCACTCTCTTTTTTAATATATCCGCTAAGCCCTTTGTGTATTATTTGAAATACCAGTGGTGTTTGAGGCTGGCAAAAATCGCCTTGCTGGTGATCGTGATGATGACCAGTTTGATGAGGTCGGCAAGGATAAAGGGAGCAACGACCAAAGTAAATGCTTTTTGGAGATCGGTATGCGTGACCAGCATAAAGCCGATAGCTCCTGACACAAAGAGGAGAGCACTACTGAGGAGATTGGCCAAAAAGATAGTAAAAATGCTGGATTTAGCATTGGTAAATAGAGACGTGATCCATGCTCGGAATGGGAAGAAGAGGAGGAAACCAGCAGTAGGACCAAGGAAATGCGAAGCGCCACCAGCACCGCCGGCAAATACTGGAAAACCTAAGAAGCCTAGAAGTAGGTAGAGGCAGACAGTGACAAAGGCATGGCTGGGTTTATAGATGGTCCCGATGATCCCGATCATGAGTGTCTGCAGGGTCAAAGGAATTGGACCAAAGGGAATGGTGAATTGAGATAGGACGGAGATCATGGCCACTCCAATGGAGATGAGAACTAAGGGAAAGATTTTCTTCATAACAGTTAACCTCTTTTTTATTTTATGGTAACTATTCTACAATAAGGGGTTCATCCTGTCAATAGCCCGCACTTTTTTTAGGATTTTTTAAGTAAAAATTTAGGCAGGCTTAAGACTCCTGAAGTATAATCGCCTTACTAAAGGATCGAGCTCCCTTTAAATTTTAAAAGACAAGTACTTGTACAAAAAGATAAAAGGTAAAAAGATGAATCAAAAAGAAACAAAACAAGTTGTCGAAACGCAAGAAGCAAAAGAAAAAATGGTTGTCCTAAAACGAAGTCCTAAGTGGTGGATTGGAATGGCAGCAGTTGGTGGATTGTTGGTCGGTGCTGGAAGTGGCTTTGGTGTCGGTGTCATCGCCTCTCAATCTTCCAATAACCAACAATTTTCTCAACCGGTCCAAACGGGTCAGAACCAAGGATCCAATCAGCAACAAAATAGTCAAAATAGCAATCCTTCACAAGGAAACCAGCAAAATGGTGGCCCACAGGATGGCGGACCTCAAGGCGGTGGCCAAGGACAAGGTGGTGGCCAAGGACAAGGCGGCCCACAAGGTGGCGGACCTGGTCAGATGCCACAGGAAGGCAATGGTGGCCCAAAAGGGAATGGTCCAGATAACGGCATGAACCAATCTGGCGGACAAGAAGGGAACCAGGATTCCTCTAAAAAGTCCAATAAGAAGAATTCAAAAAATAAAAACAAGACGAGTGATAGTCAAAGTAACAAAGAAAACACGACAAATTCATAGAATAAGCCTTCCTCAGGCAGGCTGAATTTGATCATAAAACCAGGTTCTAAAGTATAGGAAATGAAGGCAAGTCGTGTTATAATGGTTAAGAATAGATTAGAAAGACTCGCTCACGAAAGAGAAGAGGATACGACAATGATTAAAATTCTATTGGTCGAAGATGACCTTGGTTTATCAAATTCAGTATTTGATTTTTTAGATGATTTTGCGGACGTCATGCAGGTCTTTGACGGAGAAGAAGGTCTTTATGAAGCAGAAAGCGGGATCTATGATTTGATTTTGCTGGACTTGATGCTTCCTGAAAAAGACGGTTTCCATGTCTTGAAAGAATTACGTGAAAAAGGCGTGACAACCCCTGTTTTGATCATGACAGCCAAAGAAAGTCTGGATGACAAGGGGCACGGCTTTGAGCTGGGGGCAGACGATTACCTCACCAAGCCTTTCTACCTAGAAGAGCTTAAGATGCGGATTCAAGCCCTCTTGAAGCGCTCAGGAAAGGTCAATGAAAACACCCTCAATTATGGCAATTTGAAGGTCAACTTATCTACCAATTCGACTTATGTGGATGGGAAAGAAGTGGAACTTCTTGGGAAGGAATTTGATCTTTTGGTCTATTTCCTTCAAAACCAAAATGTCATTCTTCCAAAAACCCAGATTTTCGATCGTCTTTGGGGCTTTGACAGTGATACGACCATCTCTGTTGTTGAGGTCTATGTTTCAAAAATCCGTAAGAAATTAAAAGGTACCGATTTCGTTGAGAACTTGCAAACATTGCGCAGTGTGGGGTATATCTTAAAAGATGCTAACCAGAATTAAGAAAACCGTCGGGGAAGATGATTTTTCCTACTTCATCCGATATTTTGGGCTCTTTACTTTGATATTCTCAGCCATGACCCTGATAATCATCCAGGTCATGCGCTCGAGTCTCTATACAACGGTCGATGAGAACCTCAAGACTCTCAGCCAGGATCCCTACTCGCTTGTAGCGATTGCTTATCGAGACCAGCGACAGTCAAATACCAAAAGAGATGATAATGATCATGAGATGATGATCCCAGATCATGATAAATCAGAACCTAAAGGGGATGTCACATCCAATACCACTGTTGTTTTGCTCAATAAAAAATATGAAAACTTGACAACCGGTAATGGGTTTTTAAACTTCAAAACGGTGACGTTTGGTCGAAAGCTCCTCAACAAGGTTTCCCAGCTTCAAATTACAAATAGCTATGGGAAAAAAGAAAGTTACCGGGCTTATATGGCAGAGTTGAGTTTATCTGATGATGAAAGTGATAGTGATATCAAGTATGCGGTTGTCATGACCAATATCAGTCAGCTAGAGCAGACCAGTGAAGAGCACGAAAGCCAAATCGCCCTTGTCATGATCTGCTTCTGGGGAATCTCTTTATTCGCTAGTCTCTTCTTAGCACGTCTCAGCGTCAAGCCCCTTCTTGAGAGTATGCAAAAGCAAAAGGCTTTCGTGGAAAATGCTTCCCATGAGTTGCGGACGCCTTTAGCAGTTCTGCAAAATCGCCTCGAAACGCTTTTTAGAAAGCCTGAAGCGACCATTATGGAATCAAGTGAGAATATTGCATCCAGCTTGGATGAAGTTCGAAATATGAAGCTCTTGACCACCAACCTTCTTAACATTGCCCGAAGAGATGATGGCTTGAAGCCGGAGATGGAAGATATCGAACCAAGCTTTTTCGATCAGACCTTCTCGAATTTTGAGATCATTGCAGAAGAAAATGGCAAAATCTTCCGAGGAGACAATCAGGTGGACAAAGTCATTTGTTCTGATAGAACGCTCCTCAAGCAATTGATGACCATTCTCTATGACAATGCCTTGAAATATACCGATGAAGATGGCGAGATCCAGTTTGAAGTTCAATTGAAGGATAAAAATCTTCTTTTGAGCGTACTGGATAATGGTCCAGGGATTCGAGATGAGGATAAGAAACGGATCTTTGATCGTTTTTACCGGGTCGACAAGGCCAGAACCCGTCAAAAAGGTGGATTTGGCTTGGGGTTATCCCTCGCTAAGCAAATCGTAGAAGCCTTTAAAGGGACCATTCAAGTCAAAGATAATAAACCAAAAGGGACCATCTTTGAAGTGAAATTATCCATTAAGACGGAAAGTCGTAAAAAAAATCGTTCATAATCTTTAAAAAATAGAAAAGAGGAAAACCTATGAGTTCAAAAATGTTGCACACTTGCCTTCGTGTGGAAAACTTAGAAAAATCAATCGCTTTTTACCAAGATGCTTTTGGTTTTGAAGAAAAACGTCGGAAAGATTTCCCAGACTACAAGTTCACGATTGTTTATTTGGCCTTGCCTGGAGATGACTATGAGTTGGAATTGACTTACAATTATGATCATGGTCCATATGTCATCGGAGATGGCTATGCTCATGTCGCCTTGAGTACTCCTGATCTAGAAGGTTTGAATGCGGAACACAAGGCTAAAGGCTATGAAGTGACGGAACCAAAAGGTCTTCCAGGAACGAAACCGAATTACTATTTCGTTGTAGATCCGGATGGATATAAAGTAGAAGTCATTCGCGAAAAATAAGAGGGATTAAAAATAAGGGCCGCTGTCGGCGACGACAGTCGCCCTCTTTTTATGAAACCATTTACAAAAAAGGAATGTTTTTTCGAGAGAAATTTGCTATAATAAAGTTATGAGATTCAAACACACGAAAACTATTTTATTAATCATTACAAATCTCCTTTTACTGAGTCTTTTGTATATCGGCTATCAAAAGATTCAAAGGGTTCGTGAACAAAAGGCCTATCAAGATCAGTTTGATAAGGTCACACAACTCGAGAAAAGCTCTGAAAAAGGGAAGGATGTTCAAGTTCAGGAAGGGATTTTAGGAACTTCTTATGTGACGGCTTATTATCCTACTAAGGATGGACAAGCTGTTGAAATTATTAAAGAGAAGATTCAAGAAGACCTTCAGCGTCTAGGATCCGATGAGAAAACCAAAGAGCCTAAGCATCTGACCTTCTACCATAGTGAAGAAGCAGAAGGGCCTTTTGTTGGCTATCACCCTATCCAGATTAAACGGGCTGAATACCAATACAAAAAAGGGAAATTCATCAAAGATGAGACGGTGAAGTTGCCCCTCTTTTACTTGGATGATGGGAGTAACCCTCTGACCCTGAGCCAGGTCTTTGCGGATCCAGATGGAGCCAAGCAGATCTTTTTGGAGGAATTGCGAGGGAATCTAGACTTTCGTCAGCTGGATGAGGAGAGCATTGATCAAATGGTTGCCCACTTCTCAGAGTTGGATTTGAGCCAATGGGAATTCCAATATGAAAAAGGAAATTTCACCATTCCATTTCCAACCAAGGTTAAGGGAGATGATACCTTCACTGTTCCCTTGTCTAAATTCTATGACGTGATTGATACAGATCGCTTGCTTCCTGATGATCTCGAAACTTATCAATCCTATATAGAAGAACGCCACCGTAAGATGATTGCCCTGACCTTTGATGATGGACCAGATCCCAAGACGACACCTCAGGCGCTTTCTATTTTAAAGAAATACAATGCCAAAGCTACCTTCTTTATGGTCGGAAAAAATGTCAGTGCGAATCCGGATATTGCTAAGCAAGTCCGCAAAGAAGGTCATCAAATTGGGAACCATACCTGGGATCACCCTCAGTTGCCAAAATTGAGCTTGGATAATGCCAAAAAAGAGATCTTGGATACTCAAGAAGCTATTCAAAAAGCGACAGGTGTGCAGACCAAGATTACCCGCCCTCCGTATGGAGCCATCAATAACGCCATCCAATACGGTGTCGACCAATCCTTCATCATGTGGGATGTGGATAGCCTAGATTGGAAGACGCATAATACGACGGCCATTCTCAATGAAGTGAAAAAAGAAGTCAAACCGGGTTCGATTATCCTCATGCATGATATCCATCAAACCACGATTGACGCTCTACCGACCGTCCTTGACTACCTCAAATCACAAGGCTATACCTTTGTAACGGTGGATGAATTGTTGGATTATCAACTTGAAAGTCATCGTATCTATTACAATGGAAATTAACGTAAAAATCCTCTGCAGTTCATTCACTAGCAGAGGATTTTCTTATTCATTTAAAAAGAGTTGAGAATTTTTTAAAACCAGTTCACGTACAAAAGCGTATTTTTTTAAGGATTTGAGTTCTTCTGGGTGGGTGATAAAGGTGATTACATAGCCCTCACGCCCCATTCGTCCTGTACGACCGGCGCGGTGGGTATAGGTCTCCACATCACGAGGAATATCGTAGTTAATCACACACTCAAGATGTTCAATATCGATGCCACGAGCGACCAAATCGGTAGCCAGCAATAGGGTTAGCTGATGGTCTTTGAAGCGCTCCAAAATGACCTTGCGGTATTTGACATTGACATCACTGGCCAGCGATACAGCTTCGACACCCCGGTATTGTAGTTTTTCTTCAGCACTACCCAGATCAGATAGGCTGTTGAAAAAAGCCAGACCACGAAAATCTTCGACGTAGGCGAGTTTGCGGAGCAATTCGACCTTGTCCCGCTTATCCACTTGCATATAAAAATGTTGGATATTGTCTAAAGAAACTCCATCAACCGTAATGCGAAGAGTATTTTCTTCTAGCTGGTCTGGATCGACCTTGGATGTGGCGCTCATATAGATATATTGGTGGTCACGGGGAGCATAGTGGCTGATCTTGTCGACGAAGTGGTACTGAGAATCGCTCAGTAATTGGTCGAATTCATCTAAAATGATGGTTTCTACATTCATCATTTTGATCTTTTTCAGCTTGATCAGTTCAAAGATCCGACCAGGCGTCCCAACTAGGATTTCAGGTCCTTTTTTGAGACGTTCAATCTGTCGTTTTTGACTGGATCCTGAAAGGAAGAGTTGTGTCTGGAGACCGAGAGGCTCTGCCCATTGTTTGGTGACATCAAAAATTTGTCCTGCTAACTCTGTGTTAGGAGCCAAAATCAAGAGTTGTTGGGCCTTCTTCGGTTTGAGTTTGAGCAAGCTCGGAAAGAGGTAGGCGAGTGTCTTACCAGTACCGGTAGGACTGATCCCGAGGACATTTTCTCCTTCATAGATAGGGAAGAAGATCTGTTCCTGAATTTCAGTGAATGTATCAAATCCGAGTGTTTCTAACTGGTCTTTCCAGCTTTGTGGAAATTGTTCTTTCATTCTTTTTCATCCTTAAATTGTATTCCAGCGCTTTGACGCATCTGGTAGAGGGTTTCATGGACCTGCTCAGCTGTTTGTAGCCATTCAAGATAAGCAGCTGGCTTTTGATGAGCGATGGCAAGGGCAAAGGCTTCCGCCTCTTCTGGCATTTGGTGTGGGCAGGGCTGGATCGGAAGGTCGATGACCTCTCCAGAATAGCTGACGAAGCGAGCCTGGTTGATGGCTGCTACAGCATTGAGAGTTAGTGTTCCAGTCTTGGTGTAGATTTCAGCAGGTAGATTGCTGGTGATATTTTTCCCTGCCTGAATAGCAACCTGAAAATCTGGATAAATCAAGACACCTTGACCATAGAGATCAACCGAATTGGGTAATTGCTGAGCGCAATAGTGACTGGAGATCGGTTTTCCAAAGAAGCCAATCGCCAAGTAGAGGCAGTAGACTCCCAGATCCATCAAGGCTCCGCCTGCATAGACATCTGAGAAAATATTGGGCATCTCACCTGCAAGAAGGGCCGGCAATTTGGAAGAATATTTGGCAAAGGTGAAGTTAGCGCCTAGTATTTCCTGGTTAGAGAGGAAGTTTTTAACTACTTGAAAGGCTGCTTCTTGGTAATTTCTGGCAGCTTCAAAGAGATAGACCTGGTGCTCATTAGCGAGTTTGGTCAATTCCTTCCATTCAGAAGGGTTTGTCACAGCCGGTTTTTCAATGATGACATGCTTCTTGGCCAGAATAGCAAGCTTGGCCTGAGCGAAGTGAAGAGAATTAGGGCTGGCAATGTAGACCACATCCAGATCACTGTCTAAGAAGTCGATGACATCCGTGTAGCAAGAGATCGCCCCATAAGGCTCACAAAACTCTTGAGCTGTCTTCATCTTTCTCGAATACACAGCCTGCAAGTGATAGTGGCCTGTCTGATGAGCAGCTGTAATAAATTCATGTGAAATCCAACTCGTACCAATAATTTCCAGCTTTAACATAAGGTGTCCTTCCGTAATCGATTCACTCTATTATACCATGAAAAGGGGGAGGGGCAGGGTGAAAAATATAGGACAACTTTTGAAATTATTCATAAAATATGGGATAATTGTATTAATGTTATTGAATGAGGAAAAAATAATGAAACTAAAGATTTTAGTAACGGGTGGTGCTGGCTTTATTGGTTCCCATACTATTATCGAATTGACCAAAGCAGGTCATGAAGTAGTGGTGGTAGATAACTTTGTGAATAGTAGTAAAAAAAGTATCCAAGAAGTTGAAAAGATTATTGGTAAATCTATTACATTATACGATATAGATGTTCGAGACAAAGAGAAGTTATTGGAAGTATTCGTAAAAGAACAACCTACAGGGGTGATTCACTTTGCTGCATTGAAAGCCGTTGGAGAATCGGTTCAAATCCCTCTCACATATTATGAAAACAATATAACCGGAACATTGACCTTGCTTCGAGTTATGGAAGAAGTCCAGTGTAAAAACATTATTTTTAGCTCGTCAGCGACTGTTTACGGTGATCCACATACTGTCCCTATCTTAGAGGATTTTCCGCTATCAGTAACCAATCCATATGGAAGAACAAAGTTGATGATTGAAGAGATGCTTCAAGATATATACAAGGCAGATTCTTCATGGAACATCGTATTATTACGCTATTTCAATCCAATTGGTGCTCATGAAAGTGGTGATATCGGTGAAAATCCAAATGGAATCCCAAATAATCTTTTACCTTATGTAACACAGGTAGCTGTTGGAAAGCTAGAATATGTTAATGTGTTTGGAAACGATTATCCAACTCCAGATGGAACTGGAGTCCGCGACTATATCCATGTGGTTGATTTAGCAAAGGGACACGTGGCGGCATTAAGGAAACTTGAAAAAGATTCAGGATTAAATATCTATAACTTAGGTACCGGTAGAGGATACTCTGTTCTTGAAATCATTCAAAATATGGAAGAAGTGGTAGGAAAAACAATTCCTTATAAGATTGTTGAAAGACGTGCTGGAGATATTGCAACCTGTTACGCAGATCCATCGAAAGCAAATGAGGAGTTAGGTTGGAAAGCTCAATATGATATTCATCGCATGTGCCAAGATGCCTGGAGATGGCAAAGCAAACATCCAAATGGATTTGAATAATAACTAAGTTTAACGAATTGCTTGATATTTATAACTAATATCGAGCTTTTTTATGCTTACAACAATTGTTATTGATGGTATAAAGTTCTGAGATTAGTGGATAAAATATTTTGGTTATTGTATAATGGATAAAAAAGAATTTTAATGGAGGAAGAAGGATATTGAAATCCTCAGATTTATTGATTATTATACCTGCATATAATGAGGAAGGTTCGATTCAGTCAGTAGTAAATAATATTATTCAAAATTATTCTCAGTATGATTATGTGATTATCAATGACGGTTCAAGAGATCAAACCTCAGAAATTTGTCATAACAATGGCTATAATATTATTGATTTACCAGTCAATCTTGGACTAGCTGGAGCATTTCAAACTGGATTATTGTATGCTTACCAATACGGTTATGAAAAAGCAGTTCAATTTGATGCAGATGGTCAGCATCTTCCAGAGTATATTGCTGCTTTAGAAGAAGAAATTGATAAAGGAAATAAAATGGTGATTGGTTCTCGATTTGTAACAGATAAAAGACCAAATTCATTTCGTATGTTAGGGAATACCCTTATTAGTTTTGCTATTAAATTAACAACTGGTAAAACGATCAATGATCCAACATCTGGAATGAGAATGTTTTCTAAAGATTTAATACAAGTTTTTGCGAGAAATATTAACTATGGTCCTGAACCAGATACTGTTTCTTATTTATTAAGAAATGGTGTTCCAATTTCAGAAGTTCAAGTTCGAATGGAAGAGAGACAAGCAGGAGAAAGCTATCTAACGTTTTCACGTTCCATTAAGTACATGATTCATATGTTCGTATCTATTTTATTCATTCAGAATTTTAGGGAGAGAGGAAAATAGAATGTCAATCTGGTTTCAAGTTGTATTAGTGTTTGTTTCATTGGGAACATGCGGCTTCATCCTTCAGAATATTAGAAAATCTCGTGTACAAATTAATGACGCTTTGTTTTGGATCTTCTTCTCATTAATTTTATTAGTTTTTAGTATTTTTCCAAAGTTAGCAGAGTTTATTGCAGCATCCTTAGGGATTGCATCTGCTGTTAATTTTATTTTTCTTTTTATTATTTTCTTGCTATTGATGAATCAGTTTCAGTTAACTGTACGAGTGTCAAAATTAGATACCAAATTTAAAAATCTTGTTCAAGTCATTGCTTTAAACAAGAATGAGGAGAAAGATGAATAACACTCCTTCTCAAAAAAGTATTTACATATGGAATCTGCTAGGGAATTTTGCAGCAGCAGCAGTTTCTGTTTTATATTTATTAATCGTATCTAGAATGCAAACAAGTGAGGTGGCAGATCAATTTAGTCTAGCTACCTCAATTGGTAATTTATGGATTATTATCGGACAATTTCAAGTTCGAAATTACCAAGCTACAGATGTCAAATCAAGTCACCCTTTTTCAGCATACTATTTTACAAGATTGCTGACTGTTACCATGATGGTGATTAGTTTATTTCCATATTTATGGACAATAAACTATGATTTTACGAATAATTCTGTGATGATTATTACTTGGATTATTGTGTATCGTGTAGCAGATGCTTTTTCTGACTTATTTCAAGGCTATTTTCAACAGCATGGTCGTTTAGATATTGCTGGGAAGGCCATGGTTTATCGATATGCTTTAAGTGTGCTCATTCTTCTATTTGGACTCTTGTTGTCTCATTCTATGGTTCTAACCTTATTGGCCCTAGCTCTCTTTAATTTATTTTTTGTATTTAGTTATGATTATGCTCATTTCAAATTATTTGACAAGCTAAGTTTTAGGAATATTTTTTCAAGAAATACGATAGATGAATCCTTTAAAATTATTAGAGTTTGCTTTTCTTTGTTTATTTACGGGTTTTTATTAACACTCGTTTTTAATGAGGCAAAATTATCAATTTCTGGCGCATATGCAAAAGGAATAGTGGAGGCTGGTGCTCAAAGGGATTACAATATTCTGTTTATGCCAGTATTTTTTATGAGCCTGTGTATTTTAGTGGTAAGACCACTCATTACACAAATGGCCGAATTGTGGCAGAGGAAAAAATTTCAGGTATTTTACAAAATGTTTTTAAAAATCCTGCTTCTTACTCTCTCAATAGGCATAGTTATTACTTTTTTAACTTATTTAATAGGTGTCAACGTATTAAGTTTGATATTTGGATTGGATTTATTGAAGTATAAGTTGGAATTGACTATTCTTGTCCTTTCTGGTGTTCTATATTCTTTTTCGATTATACTTGAGAATATACTAATTATCATGAGGAAACACTATTATTTATTGTCTGTGTATATCCTGATGTTTATCGTTACTAAAATGATTACAACTGAGTTAGTTAATAAGTACCAGATTATGGGAGCTTCTATTAGTTTTTGTATTGCAATGATAGTATATGCAATTGGAAGTTTAACAATTTTTAGTATCATAAAATTCAGAAGGAAATAGAAAATGAAAAGAGATATTATTTTTGTCACTCATCATCTAGGTGGAATCGGTGGCGTTCAGAGGGTTGTGGATCAGCTGGCTACACGATTTGCTGAAGATGGGAATAAGGTGACTGTTGTCGGCTGTGCTATCCAATCACAGGAAAAGTATGTAAAGGTACAGGAGAAATATCAAGAAATTTTATTATACCAGGAAGATATTTTTTTTGAAAAACCGTGGTTATTTTTAAAAGAGAAGTTTTTCTCAAAAAAATTAGATACGATTTTATCAGATTTATTAGCAAAATCTGAAAATCCAATGGTCATCTTGGCAAACCCAATTGTTTATCTCCTGATGGAAAAAAGTTTGAAGAAATTCTCTAATCATGCTTTCTTCATTGGACAAATGCATTCTTCTGCTGATTTTGTATTAGAATGCAAAGGAATCTACAAAGTTTATCCATATATTATTAAAAATAAGTATCCGAAATTGGATTGTATCATGTTCTTATCAGATTCCTATTCAGAGTTAATCAGTCAGCATTATAAGATTCCATTGGAAAAATTTGTTGCGATTACAAATCCACTACCAAGATATATAGAAGCATCAGAAAATGATTATCAAGAGAAGTCAAAGATTATTTCATTTGTTGGTAGATTAGATCCTGTTAAGCAAATTGATCATCAAATTCAGGCCTTTGCACAAGTAGCTGATGAATTTCCGGATGTGAGTTTTAATATATACGGATCTGGAAATTTGAAGGAAACTCTCCAATTACTTATTGATCAATTAGGAATGACAAAACGTATTACCTTAAAAGGGAAAACGACTCAGGTTAAGGAAGTTTACCAAAAATCTTTGTTTACGTTATTAACTTCTAAATCGGAAGCTTTTGGTATGTCGGTTGTAGAGTCAATGGTTTTAGGAACTCCAGTATTAACTTATAACTGTTCGCAAGGAGTTGCTGATCTGCAATCTGCTACCCCCGAAATGCTTTTTAATCCAAGTGTTGGAGAATTGACGAATAAAATGAGGTATTTTCTAACGAATCCTGAGATACTAGAGGGGATTGGAAGAAGAGGACAGGACTATGTTATAGGAAATTATGCAGAGGATGTTATCGTTCAAAAGTGGTATGCTTTGTTTAAGAAGTTAGAGGATAAAAAAGGTATTACATGACAGATTATATTTCAAAAAAAGGTTTAAATTTCTTTCACAATATTTGGCAAAAGAAGTTTTATATTTTGCTCATCTGGTTTGTGATGTTTGGTACGTATTTCTATTTCGATGGTCCTTTTAAAAATGCACCAATCAAAACGTTCCTTATCATTGGGGGAATTTTCACATTTCTATCACTAGTAAATATGAAGTTATACAATAAAATCTTCTCAATAATCTTATTTACAGGACTAGTATTTTGTGTCTATACTCCAAATATGGATAGTCCAGATGAAAACTTCCATTATTCTAGGGCCTTATATATAAGTGATGGTCACTTATATTTGCCATCTTCGGTTGAGGAAATGAAGGTGTCATCTGATATATCTGAGGTTGAAGGAGAATTTAAAAAGCCTCTATTACAAACGGAACTTGAAGATAAACAAGTTTCTGATAAAAAAGTTGTTTATTCTAATTTAGGGAATACAAATGGCTATTCTTTTGTTAGTTACTTACCACAAACCTTAGGGATTATCCTTGCTCGTATCCTACATTTAAGTGTATTTGCTTCGATTTTTCTAGGGAGATTTTTCAATCTACTTGTTTTTGCCTTACTGGTTCGATTAGCTGTTAAGAAATCAGGAGATAAGCAATTATTCTTTTCCTTACTGGCGATTATTCCTATTAATATTTATATTGCTGCATCGTTTAATCAGGATGCATTTGCTAATGGTCTCATCTTTTTAGTTATTGGTCTATTTTTATCCTATTTTGAAAAAGATAAAGTTAGTAATAGAGATATACTCTCCTATAGTCTCCTATGTATTTTAATAGCTTTTTCCAAATTGCCTTATGTGTTATTGATCTGTTTATTAGCTTTTTTACCAAAAGAGAAACTCAATAAAAAACAATATCTTCTAATTGCTGGTTCTATTCTTATGGTAGCTCTAACCAGTGTAATTTGGTTGAAGGTGACAAGTGGGATTAATGCAACGGTTGTGCATCCGAATCCAGCAGTTAATCCAATGAAAAAGATTATATTTACCTTGCATCATTTTTCTGACTTCACGAGAATGATGATTAAAGAAGTTGTGAATTTTATTCCATTTAAATTACAATCATTATTTACTTTTGGTTGGTTGACTTATGATGCGAAAGCTTTTATGTGGTTTTATTTGATATTCATCTCAGTTACATTAGTTGTACTTCCAAATGGAAAACCACTAAAAAATTTTGCGAAGTTTGGGGTAGTTCTCGTCTCAATGGGGATTGTTTTTGGAATTCTAATGACAGCCTATCTAATGTGGGGTGAGGTTGCTGATATTTCTATTAAAGGTATTCAGGGGAGATATTTTGCAGGAATTTTTATACTCCTTGGTTGTATAACTAATTTTTCAAGAAGACTGTTTTGGAATCAGAATAGAACAGAACCGCTTGAATACAATCAGAATGAAGTAGAATATACATTTAGTTACATTGCTACCTTGTTTATTCTTGTCTCAATCATTGCAACTATTAGTCAATACTATTAACTTCATGTTTCAGCATACAATTAAGTTATATACTAGGGAAAATCAAAGCTTTTTGTTACAATAAAAAGTGAATAAATCAAGGAGTAAGAGATGACCATATCAGTTGTAGTCCCATGTTTTAACGAAGAAGAATCAATTCCATTGTTTTATAAAGAGATGGAACGTGTTCGGATGGAGATGGGAGAAAAGTTTGAGTATATTTTTATAAATGATGGCTCTTCAGATGGTACGCTATCCGTTCTTCGAAAGCTACATGTTACAGATTCAAATGTGCACTACCTTTCTTTTTCTCGAAATTTCGGGAAAGAGGCTGCACTATATGCTGGGCTTGAAGCTGCTAGTGGTGAATACGTGACCGTCATGGATGTGGATCTGCAGGATCCTCCGGAGTTATTGATTGAAATGAAGCAGAAGTTGGAGGAACAGCCGGATTTAGACTGTGTCGGAACGAGACGCGTAACCCGTGATGGGGAACCACCGATTCGTTCTTTCTTTGCACAGATGTTTTATAAATTGATCAATCATATTAGCCAAGTGGAAATGGTTGATGGTGCGCGTGATTTTCGTTTGATGCGCCGACCTATGGTCGATGCTATTATAGAGTTATCGGAGTACAATCGTTTTTCAAAAGGGATTTTTGTCTGGGTAGGATTTGAAACAGAATATCTAGAATATAAAAATATAGAGCGCGTGGCAGGAGAAACATCTTGGAATTTTTGGTCCCTCTTTAAATACTCCATTGAAGGGATTGTCAATTTTTCAGATGCTCCCCTAAATATTGCCTTTTTTGGTGGACTTTTATCTTGGATATTGGCTTTTATTATGATGATTCTAATTGTGATCCGTACCTTAGTCATTGGGGATCCCACTTCTGGATGGCCATCCCTCATGACAGTAATTCTTTTTTTGGGAGGGTTTCAATTACTAACCATTGGAATTTTAGGGAAATATATCGGTAAGATCTTCATGGAGACTAAGAAACGTCCAATCTATGTCATCAAAGAGAAAAGTGAGTAAAAAGCAGAAAACTTCTGCTTTTTTTGCTATAATGATAGGGATAAAGCAATTGAAAGGAAAGTACCATGATTTTAATTACAGGTGCAAATGGTCAACTTGGAACGGAGCTTCGCCATTTACTAGATGAACGAAATGAAGAATATGTAGCTGTTGATGTTGCTGAAATGGACATCACAAATGCGGAGAAAGTAGACGAGGTATTTGCGGAAGTAAAACCAACCTTGGTATATCACTGTGCTGCCTACACAGCTGTTGATGCTGCAGAAGATGAAGGAAAAGAGTTGGACTATGCCATCAACGTGACGGGTACAGAAAATGTAGTAAAAGCATCTGAAAAGCATGGTGCAACCTTGGTCTATATCTCAACCGACTACGTTTTTGATGGGAATAAACCAGTGGGACAAGAATGGGAAGTAGACGATCAACCAGATCCTCAAACAGAGTACGGTCGTACCAAACGTATGGGGGAAGAATTAGTTGAGAAGTATGTGTCTAACTTTTATATCATCCGTACAGCTTGGGTCTTTGGAAACTACGGTAAGAACTTTGTCTTCACCATGCAGAACTTAGCCAAGACTCACAAAACACTTACAGTTGTTAATGACCAACATGGTCGTCCGACCTGGACCCGTACTCTTGCAGAGTTTATGACTTATTTGGCTGAAAACCGTAAGGAATATGGTTATTACCACCTTTCAAATGATGCAGCAGAAGATACAACTTGGTATGACTTTGCAGTTGAGATCCTCAAAGATACGGATGTAGAAGTGAAGCCGGTGGATTCCAGCCAATTCCCTGCTAAAGCGAAACGTCCACTTAACTCCACAATGAGTTTGGCAAAAGCGAAAGCTACAGGATTCGTTATTCCAACCTGGAAGGATGCCTTGAAAGAATTTTATAAACAAGAAGTGAAATAAGATCAAATAGAAGCGGCCCTTGAGGGTCGCTTTTCTGTTTGGATTAGGCAAAAAGCCTAGAAAATGGTATAATTGAATAGACTGTGAATGATTTGAAAGGGAACTCTATGCAACATGTTTTTATTATCGGAAGTCGTGGACTTCCGGCTCAATATGGCGGTTTTGAGACTTTTGTGGACCAATTGGTTTCGCATCAAGTGTCTCCAGATATCCAGTACCATGTTGCCTGCCTTTCTAATGATCAAGCTTATCAACATTTTGACTACCAGGGTGTCGATTGTTTTACCATTAACCCCCCTAAGCTTGGGCCTGCGCGTGTCATTGCCTATGATATGATGGCCATCAACTATGCTTTGAAGCTTATTAAGAAACAAGGAATTGAACAGCCGATTTTTTACGTCTTGGGCAATACAATCGGAGCCTTTGTGGCGCCTTTTGCGCGCAAGATCCATAAGATAGGCGGACGATTTTATATCAACCCAGATGGACTGGAGTGGAAGCGGGCCAAGTGGGCCAAGCCGATCCAAGCCTATCTCAAGTATTCTGAAAAGATCATGACGCGACATGCTGACTTGGTAATTTCTGACAACCCGGGTATTGAGTCTTATATCAAGGAAGCCTATTCTTGGTCCAAGACCACCTATATTGCCTACGGAACGGACTTGTCTCCGACCAGCCTAAACAGTCAGGATAATAAGGTCCGAGAATTCTATCAGAAGTGGCAGACACAAGAGAAGAATTATTACCTAATTTTGGGTCGCTTTGTCCCAGAAAATAATTACGAGACTGCCATTCGTGAATTTATGGCCTCTTCCACCAAACGCGATTTAGTGATCATTTGTAACAATGAAGGTAATCCCTATTTTGAAGAGTTACGAACTCGGACTGGATTTGATCAGGATCCGCGCGTCAAGTTCGTAGGAACGGTCTATGATCAAGACCTGTTGAAGTATATCCGTAAAGAAACCTTTGCCTATATCCATGGTCATGAAGTGGGCGGAACCAATCCTGGTCTTTTAGAGGCTCTCGCTCAGACGGATCTGAATTTAGTTTTGGGAGTCTCCTTTAACCAAACGGTTGCCAAGGACACAGCTCAATATTGGACTAAAGAAACTGGGAATTTGGCGCATTTGATTAACCAGGTCGATTCTTTAGAAGATGTATCTGAATGGGGTCAACGAGCCAAAGCCAATATGAAGCAAAACTTTACCTGGGAAAAAATTGTAGGTGAGTACGAGGAATTATTCTTATCATGAAAGTAAATATTTTGTTGTCCACCTATAATGGTGAACAGTATCTAAAAGATCAGGTCAAAAGTATCAAAGGCCAGACTTATCAAGACTGGCAACTCTTGATCCGAGATGATGGGTCAACAGACGGTACGGTGGAGATCATTCAAGAGTTGGTGGCCCAGGATGAGCGCATTCGCTTTATTAACCAGGAGGCTATCGAAAATCTGGGTGTCATCAAGAGTTTTCACACACTCTTAAAATATGAAAAAGCTGATTTTTATTGCTTTAGTGACCAAGATGATGTCTGGCTTCCTGAAAAGATTGCCCTACAAGTGGAAGAAGCAGAGAAACATCCGCAAGAGGAGCCTTTGCTGGTCTACACAGATTTAAAAGTGGTCGATGAAAACTTGAATGTTCAACATGAGAGCATGATTCGCACACAGTCTGATCATGCCAATACAGAACTCATTCAAGAGCTGACAGAAAATACGGTAACTGGCGGTGTAGCCATGATTAATCACGCGTTGGCGGAGTTATGGACGGGTCAAGAAAAACATGCCCTCCTTATGCATGATTGGTATTTGGCCTTGTTGGCAACGGCCTTTGGGAAGTTGATCTATATCGATCAGCCGACAGAATTGTACCGGCAGCACAGTAGCAACGTTCTGGGTGCTCGCACCCTCAGAAAACGGGTTAAAAACTGGGTTCGCCCTCATATTCTGTTTGCTAAGTATTGGAAGCTCATCGAGTCCAGTCAAGAACAAGCAAAAAATTTATTGGATCTACCTGTCAGTTCCCAAACTAATGAAATTATTGAAAACTTTGTCACCATTATGGACGTTCCACTAAAAGAACGTCTGAGACGTATTCGTCAGTATGGTTACCGTAAGAACCGGGCTTTTCACACCTTTGTGTTTACCAGCTTGATTCTGACAAAGTTTGCATATCGAGGTAAAAAATAATGTTTGACGTTTTTAGTCAGAAAAATCGAATTTTATTACGAGAGTTAATTAAAACGGACTTTAAATTACGCTACCAAGGATCAGCAATTGGTTATCTTTGGTCGATTTTAAAGCCCTTGATGACCTTTACGATCATGTATATTGTCTTCATCCGATTCTTACGTTTGGGTGGAGATGTGCCCCATTTCCCAGTTGCCCTCTTGTTGGCCAATGTAATCTGGGGATTCTTCTCAGAAGCAACATCCATGGGGATGGTGTCGATCGTTAGTCGAGGCGACCTATTGCGGAAGTTGAATTTCTCCAAACATATCATTGTCTTGTCAGCGATTTCAGGAGCAGCCATCAACTTTGTCATTAACCTTGTAGTGGTCTTGATTTTTTCATTCTTTAATGGGGTGACATTTTCTTGGACAGCTTTGATGGTGATTCCGCTGTTCTTTGAGTTATTCTTGATGGCAACAGGGTGCGCTTTGATCTTAGCGACATTTTTTGTTCGTTTCCGCGATCTTGGACAAGTCTGGGAAGTACTCTTGCAAGCCGGCTTGTATGCGACGCCAATTATCTATCCGATAACCTTTATTGCAGACCGCAATCCATGGGCCGCTAAGTTGGTCATGATGAATCCCTTGGCTCAGATTATTCAAGACATGCGTTACTTCTTGATTGATAAGGCCAATACTCCTGTATGGCTTTTGGTGGAAAATAAGTTCTTGGTTTTGATTCCTTATGTTTTACCAATTCTTATTTTTGTTGCTGGCTTTGCTTACTTTAACAAACATGCTAAGAAATTTGCGGAGATTCTCTAATGACAGATAAACAAATTGCAGTAAAAGTAGACCATGTCAGCAAGTACTTTAAGTTGCCAACAGAGGCGACCAATAGTCTTCGAACTGCCCTGGTCAATCGCTTCAAAGGAATCAAAGGCTATAAAGAACAACATGTGCTTAAGGATATTTCTTTTGAAGTAGAAAAAGGAGACTTTTTCGGGATCCTCGGAAGAAATGGTTCTGGAAAATCGACTCTCTTGAAAATTATTTCTGAAATCTATGTGCCAGAAAAAGGCACCGTCACCATCGATGGGAAACTGGTGTCTTTTATTGAGCTTGGAGTGGGCTTTAACCCAGAACTGACCGGTCGGGAAAATGTCTACATGAATGGGGCTATGCTGGGCTTCTCAACAGCTGAAATTGATGCCATGTACGATGATATCGTAGATTTTGCCGAGTTGCATGAATTCATGAACCAAAAGCTTAAGAACTACTCATCAGGGATGCAGGTTCGCTTAGCCTTTTCAGTTGCCATTAAGGCCCAAGGAGATATCTTGATTTTGGACGAGGTCCTAGCAGTAGGAGATGAGGCCTTCCAGCGCAAGTGTAATGATTACTTCCAAGAACGCAAGAAATCAGGGAAGACCACGATCCTGGTTACCCATGATATGGGAGCTGTCAAGAAATATTGTAACAAGGCTGTTTTAATTGAAAATGGTTTGGTGAAGGCAATTGGTGATCCTTTTGACGTTTCTGATCAATATAGTTTTGACAATTTGGAATCGAACTCCCATCATAATGGAAATGAAGATGAGGGCTTGGTTACAACGGAAGTTGAAGGTTTCACAGCTAGATTGCTTTCTCCTAAGAAAGTAACTCCTGATGATGAGGTGGTGATTGAGTTTTCATTTAATCTATTAGATGAGTCTGTTAATCCTCATATAGCCTTTTCATTTGTTGATATTTCTACTGGAAATGGACTGTATAACGATAATTCCATGGATATTCCATTATCTGGCATTGGTCCCAAAAAAGTTACCTATAAATGTAAGTTACCGTACTTTAATCATGTGAAGTTAAGACTAGTAGCATTTTTAAGAGATGAAAATCAAGAAAACTTAGCAATATTATCGACAACGAACCCTCCTATCTTTTCAATTGATCGGGTTGTGGATCGAACAAATCGTTCGGAGTTGGATTCTTCTACCGGATTGTTAATTCGTCAAGGCAAGTGGGAATAATTTCTTTGGTATAGGCTATGAAAATTTTATTTGTTTCTCCTGTTGGAGCCATGTTTAGTGGAGCAGAAGTAGCGATTGTGAACTTAATGAAATTGTTGGTTCAGCAAGGTCACGAAGTTTACAATGTGATACCGGATAATGCTCCGCACATTGATAAAGACTATCTCCGTCATATGGATATAACTGGAATTAAACTATTTCAGTTAAAAACGAATCAGTGGTGGTGGCCTGAGTCTAAAACGCTAGATATTTTGGATTTAGAAATTCAAGCTTCTCAACAAAAGAATATTGAGGAAGTAAGAGAAATCATCCAGAATGAACAGATCGAACTGGTTATTTCGAATACAGTCAATGTGTTTCAGGGTGCTATTGCAGCTGCATGTGAAAAGGTCAGACATTTTTATATTATTCATGAATTTCCTTTTGGTGAGTTCGGTTATTATAAGGAATTAATTCCTTTAATCGATGATTTGTCTGATAAAATTTTTGTAGTAGAAGGGGAATTGTACCAGACTCTAACGAATTATTTTACGACTGATAAATTGATTCCGTTTATCCCCTATACAGAAGTTCAAGAGCGACCTCTCAAGAATTCTACTATTTCTCGTTTTGTATCCATTGGTGGGATTAATGAACGGAAAAATCAGCTTGAGTTGCTCACTGCTTATAATCAGTTAAATCGGAAAGATATTGAACTGGTCTTTATCGGAGGATGGGATGAGCAGTACAAAAAGTTGATGGATGACTATATTCAAACTCATCATCTAGATCATGTAACTTTTGTTGGTTTTCACTCAGATCCATGGTCTTTGGTGACAGAGAAAGATATCCTCGTCTTGCCTGCTAAATTAGAAACATTTTCTTTAGTATTTGTGGAATCAGTTTTAAATGGTGTTCCGGCAATTATTTCTGATAATTTAGGTCATTTGTCTTCGAGTAGATTTTTAGAATCTGGGAATTTATATCCACTAGGAGAAAGAGATCTGCTAAGTCAACAAATGGCTACAGTGATTGAGAATTTTGATAGCTTTAAAGAAAAACAATTACTGGATCAAGAACTCGCTCGAAAGAAATATAATCTTAAGACGATCTATGCTGTTTTTAAAGATAACATTGAAGTAGAAACGCCAATTTGTAACCAAAAGCTTTCCTCTAAGTATGCTCGATTTTTGGGGATGAAATTCAATAATCGTGATCTCGAAGTGATTGGTAAATCTCAAGTGGTGATTTCAGCTTCACACGATGGACTCCACTCAGCCTACCATGAAATAACAAAAGAGAGAATGGAAAATAAGGGCTCTATTATCTTCCAGCTTGAAAAGGAAAAGAGTCTAAAAATATTACTTTCAGAATTTTCGGGATCCTATAATAAATTGTCATTGATTGCATTGGAGGATCAAAGAGAAATTCCTCTTGTAACTTCAAACGGAATTGATTTCGAGGATGTTCTGGTTTTCTTTAATACCCATCCACATATTCTGTTTGATCTTTCGAATAGTTCGGGTAATCAATTTCAATTCTCCTATGAAAAAGAAAGTGACGAAGAATTTTGCAGACACCTATTCAACTTACATGAGAATCATAAAAAATTATCTCATGAATACAATTCCGTCATCCATTCTCGCCGTTGGACCATTCCAACAAAAATCTTGAAATTCTTTAGAATAAGGAAATAATATGCAACGTTT
This sequence comes from Streptococcus sp. 27098_8_66, assembly GCF_041431945.1. Lineage (NCBI taxonomy): Bacteria > Bacillati > Bacillota > Bacilli > Lactobacillales > Streptococcaceae > Streptococcus > Streptococcus sp. 27098_8_66. The sequence continues at coordinate 202,822 of NZ_JAPVYS010000002.1, forward strand.
ACTTTTATATGTTCACTACAATAAGTTTAATTTTATTAGTGGGCATGTACTCTATCAATTAGAAAAGATTCGCCCCTTGTATTCACGGGTGGTCTTTATCTCCAATAGTCAGCTACCAGAAGATGTGAAGTCTAATTTAGTAGCACAGCATCTGGTAGACGATATTCTAGAGCGCCAAAATAGTGGCTTTGACTTTGCGGCTTGGCGGGATGGAATGAAGACAGTTGGCTTTGACCAACTGGCTCATTTTGATTCGGTTACCCTCATGAATGATACCTGTTTTGGACCGCTTTGGGATCTAGACCCCATTTATCAGCAGTTTGAACATGATGATGAAGTGGATTTCTGGGGAATGACCAATTACCGGAAAGACAAGGATTTTAACGAGCATATTCAGAGTTATTATCTCAGTTTTAAAAAACAGGTGTTGACATCAAGCGCCTTCCTAGAATTTTGGCAGGGTGTTCAAGACTTCACCAATGTTCAAGATGTGATTGATCACTACGAGACCAAGGTCACAACGAATTTCTTGGATGCTGGTTTTCGCTATAAGACGGTCTTTGATACCATTCATGAAGACACCATAGGGATGCTCTATCCGGACTTTTCTTACTACAATCCTACAGCGATTCTCCTTCATAAGGTTCCTTTCATCAAAGTCAAAACTATTGCAAATAATGAAGGAATCATTCCTTACATTTTTGATGAATTGGAACGTATATCGGACTATCCATTAGATTTGATTCTCAACCACATGTCTATGATTGATCGTCCGGACTATCCGTATTTGTTATCGCGTAAGTACTTGAAAAACAAAGAATTGGAAGAGAATTTCGATAGAAAAGTTGCGGTTCATCTCCATGTCTTTTATGTGGACCTCTTGGAAGAATTTCTAGATGCTTTCCAAACTTTTCATTTCACCTATGACTTATGGATTACGACAGATGTAGAAGAGAAGAAGCAGGCTATTGAGAAAATTCTTTCTCATCGAGCACAAGATACCACGGTTGTGGTGACTGGAAACATTGGACGAGATGTGTTGCCAATGCTGCTCTTAAAAGAGCAACTCTCCCAATATGATTATGTTGGCCATTTCCATACCAAAAAATCTAAAGAAGCAGATTTTTGGGCAGGTGAATCTTGGCGCAAAGAATTGATTGAGATGCTAGTGAAGCCAGCGGATCAAATCCTTGCCAACATGGAAGCCAATCCAAAAGTCGGAATCACTATCGCAGATATTCCAACTTTCTTCCGTTACAATCGAATAGTGGTTGCCTGGAATGAAGCTCTTATTTCACCAGAGATGAACAAGCTCTGGGAACAGATGAATGCTACCAAGACAATTGATTTCAAGAATCTCAATACCTTTGTCATGAGCTATGGGACCTTTGTTTGGTTTAAATATGATGCTTTGAAACCACTCTTTGATTTGAATTTGACAGCAGCAGATGTCCCGGCTGAACCTCTTCCTCAAAATTCGATCCTTCATGCGATCGAACGTTTGTTGATCTATATTGCTTGGGATCAAAAGTACGACTTTAGAATCTCCCAAAACCCACATGTTCTCACACCATTTATTGATAATAAGCAATTGAACAATCGCGAAGATCTTCAACCCCATACCTTTGTAGACTTTAATCAAATCGGTGGGATCAAAGGAGCCTTGAAGTATATCGTAATCGGTCCAGCAAGAGCTGTGAAATATATAGTAAAAAGAATGATAAAGAAAGTGAAATAATGAAACGGAAAGAAGAGTTTAATATTAAGGAATTTATCCTCTCAGTTTTATCGAAAGTCTCAAGAACCCAGTGGTATTATGTGATTACTTTCGTTCTATTTTCTTTTTTTAATTTTTATCTAGCCCAGAATAATCTTGCTGTTCACAACAAGGCAACTGGTACAGTCTTACAATATGTCAATTTTTTAGGAATTTTATTTGGAATAAGTTTCCTACTATTAGTTTCAATATTATCCCAGTTCAATTTTAAAAAATGGTTTCCATTCAAACTGGTTGTCAGTTATTTGGTTTACAATACTCTATCTTATTTGACGGAAATCACGATCTATTTGAATAATCCAAAATACAAGGTTTGGAATTTTGATCAGAATCCATTCTTTAGAACGGATTCCTACCTTTTTGTTTTCCTTCTGTTTGCTTCTACAGGTGGTTTGGTTCTATTGCGACAGCATTATGATAAGCTCCCTAGTCGGAAAAAAGGAGGAGAAGAGATAGGCGAGAACTACCAGTATCTGGTTTTGTCACAACTCTTGATCACTTTTATCGTAACAGATAAAAATTTTTCTACCCTTATTTACAGGACGGATAATTTTTTGTATAAGGCGTTTGAAATTGGCAAATACTCAGCCCAACAATTCTGGTTGACGAATGAATTCTTATACTTTCTATTCCCGTTGATTTCCTTACTTGGATTCTTGTATACAAAAGGGCAGCGAGATTTTGTCAAGAACAAACCGAGTTTCTCTTTAGTGTTCTTCTCTAGTACCACTATTGCAATCGTATTGAATTATTTTATCCAATTTAGTTTAGGTCGAACAGAACCCTTCTTAGGCGTTCATTACACGATTCCAGATGCCATCATATTTCAAATTCTCATTCTGACAGCGATCCTCATCTTAGTTTATTTTTGTATCAATCAATATTGGATCGCTACCTGTCTCATTTCCATTGTTTCCATAGCTTTTGTGGTTGCTAATTCCATTAAGTTTGGAATGAGGAATGAACCAGTTTTACCGAGTGATTTAACTTGGCTAAGTAAACCAATGACCCTTTTGAGTTTTGTGGACAAAGCGCAAATGTTTTACATCCTTTTATTGGTGGTCTTTCTGGTTTGTCTACTAATTGTTGGGAAAAAGTACCTGTTCAAGGGAAGAATTATTTCCTCATGGAAAATTCAAATTGTAGCTATCGCTATGATGCTCTTGTGTTTTAAGAGTGTCAATGGAATATTCAGTGATAAAGAAAACGGTAAAATCAAGGCCAATGTACCAATTATTAGCACCCTGAACAATTATCAGGATATTAATTGGCTAGGCAATACGACCAATGCACGTTATAAGGGCTTGTCCTATGTTTGGATGAATCAATTAACAACAGAAGTTATTCTAAAACCGGATGGTTATTCAAAAGAACGTCTTGAAAAGATAGTCAAAAAATATACTAATTTGTCGAATGAGATCAATAAGGAGAGAAGTAACTACTTAAACGATCAAACAGTCATCTATATACTGAGTGAAAGCTTTTCTGATCCTAGAAAAGTTGAGGGAGTAGAACTGACGCAAAATCCAATTCCAAATATTGAGAATATCATGAAGACCCATACGAGTGGGCAAATGCAATCGGATGGTTATGGGGGTGGAACTGCAAATATGGAGTTCCAGACTCTGACAGGTTTACCTTTCTACAATTTATCGCAAACTGTATCTGTCTTGTATACGGAAGTCCTTCCTAAGATCCATGATGTGCCATCTATCAGTAATGCATACTCGAAACAGAATAAGGTTGCTGTTCACTTGGCAGGTAAATCGAATTATTCTCGGGATATTGTGTATTCGCGGTTAGATTTCAAAGATTTCATTACGACCAATACAAAAGGGATCAAATATAGAAATGAAGGAATCAGTCCGAGTGATGAATCCACTTATAATATTGTTCTAGATAATTTAAACGACAAAACCGGACAATTCTTTTCTGTAATGACCATGCAAAATCATACACCGTGGTTGGAAGCAAATCCAGAATCTTTGGATGGTAAAGGTAAAGGGTTTAGTGATGAAGAAAATTCAAAACTAACCTTTTACAGTCGCTTGCTTTCACAAACAGACACCGCTACCCAATCCTTCCTGGAAAGTCTTTCTAAAATAGATAAGAAGATCACAGTGGTATTTTATGGGGATCACTTGCCAGGACTTTATCCTGAGTCCGCCTTTAAGAATAATCCGGAGAGCCAGTATCAGACAGATTACTTCATTTGGAGTAATTTTGATGCTCCAAAATTGAATTATCCTTTGGTCAATTCAAGTGATTTCTCTGCTATGGTCTTTGAACAGACCAATTCAAAAGTTTCGCCTTACTATGCTTTGTTAACAGAAGTATTGAAAAAAGCAAGTGTCGATAAAAAGGCTTTAGAAGGAGAAGCGTTAGAGATTGCGGATGATTTAAAAATGGTTGAATACGACCTGATTAGTGGGAAAGGTTACCTATCTAAAGACTTTTTTAAAGTTCCAACTAACCGATCAAATTAAAAGGAGGCTAGCAGGTAAAAATCTTTGTGTTTTTAGCTGTCTAGCTCCCTTTTTTTTGTTTTTTATGCTAAACTATTAGATGGGGGTACGCTCATGATTAAGATATTTGGAAAGGTCCATTATCATTGGCAACCGGACTTATCAATACTTGTGACTTATTGGTCCATTGCCGTGATTCCGGTCTTTATTGGACTGGCCTTGATGTATGAGAGCTCTAGTGTGCCAACGCTAGTTTTGTTTTCGTTCTTTTTATTTATGGTCTTGCTCGCGATTGGAGTTCATCGTTACTTCACGATCTATGAAGACGGGATCTTGCGGATTATTACAGCTAATCCTTTTACTCCAATCAAGGTGAAGATTGACTCGATCGAAAAGGTCGAAGTAAATAAGAAATCAATCAAGCTCATTTTTAATGACGGTTCGCGCAGTCGGACATTCTGTATGCGCAAATGGCCGAAAAAATACTTTATCAATGCACTTGCCTTAAATCCTTATTTTAAGGGAGAAGTAATCCTGACGGATAACTTCATCCATGTGGATTACTACGAGATGTATTATGCAGACAAATAAAAAGCCCTCTTAATCTTTTAAGAGAGCATGAGTGGGGCATTCTTTAATAGCCTCGAGAACATCGTTTGTGACAGGAACTTCCTTTTCGAGGAGGTCGTCCTCTTCAGCAGCAAATTTAACGATGCCATTGTCATGGTAATCAAATAATTCAGAATAGGTCTGACAGAGACCGCAAGCGATGCAACGATCTGGAATTAACGTAACTTTCATACTTCTATTGTAATGATTTTTACGAGAAAAAACAAGGAGGAAGTCATGGCAAAAGAACCATGGGAAGAAGATATTTACGATGATGGAGAAGAAACATTGAAAAGAACGAGTAAGTTAAACGGAATTAAGGCAGACCGTCTATTGACGATTTTAGCCATTATTTTCTTTGTAGTAGTAGTGGCGATGGTCTGCTTGTTGATTTTCCTTTCAACAGGTGGCAGCAACAAATCCAAACAAATGTCTGGTTTCTATAATGGTGAGACCAAGGTTGAACAGAAATCATCCGCCCCTGTGGCAAAGAACAAACAAGAAGCTACCGAGGACAGTTCGAAAAATGAAAACTCTGAAGAAGGAACGATTACTGTTCAAGCAGGAGAAGGGGAAGCAGCTATTGCAGCGCGTGCCGGCATTTCCATTGCTCAATTGGAACAGTTAAATCCATCTCACATGTCTACAGGATCATGGTATGCCAATCCTGGTGATGTCGTTAAGATTCAGTAGGAGTTGAGCACAGCATGAAACAAATTCAAATTGCTATTGATGGACCGGCTTCTAGTGGAAAGTCCACGGTTGCGAAGATCATTGCTAAGGATCTAGACTATACGTATCTAGATACGGGGGCTATGTATCGTGCAGCGACTTACCTAGCTTTGCAAAATAAACTGACAGCCGAACAGGTTGATGACTTGTTAGACCTTTTAGATCAGTATCCGATTAGTTTTGGTCGTTCGGAAGACGGAGAACAGCTCGTTTTTGTAGCAGATGTGGATATTAGCCACCCGATTCGCGATAACCAAGTGACCAATAATGTCTCATGGGTTGCAGCACTTGCGCCAGTCCGTGAAAAACTTGTCGCTCTACAGCAAGAGATTGCAGCAGAAGGTGGCATTGTTATGGATGGTCGTGATATTGGGACAGTTGTCCTTCCACATGCAGAATTAAAGATCTTTTTGGTTGCTTCTGTGGAGGAGAGGGCAAAACGTCGCTATAATGAAAATGTTGAGAAGGGCATTACAGCGGATCTTGAATTGCTGAAAAAAGAAATCGCTGAGCGGGACTATAAGGACAGCCACCGTGCCGTGTCTCCTTTGAAACCTGCAGCTGATGCCATTCATTATGATACGACGGGTGTTGGAATTGCAGACGTTGTTGCCTTTATTGAAGAAAAAGCAAAAAAACTTCTTGACAAAGAATAAAAAACTTGATATTATATAAAAGTTGAGAAAAGCAGAAGTGAGAACTTCTCGCCTTGTGACGCAAGTTGCCTGGCCCCTACGGATCAAGTTTCAGTAATGAAATACATCATGTAGTTCGGGCCTGTTTTGCAGGCTCGTTCTTTGTTTTTCTCGAATAATAAAAAAGAGGTGAAAACCATAGCAAAGCAAGACTTATTCATCAATGATGAAATTCGTGTACGTGAAGTTCGCTTAATCGGTCTTGAAGGTGAGCAATTGGGTATCAAACCACTTAGCGAAGCGCAAGCACTTGCGGACGATGCTAATGTTGACTTGGTTCTCATTCAACCTCAAGCTAAACCTCCTGTTGCGAAAATTATGGACTACGGTAAGTTCAAATTTGAGTACCAGAAGAAGCAAAAAGAACAACGCAAAAAACAAAGCGTTGTGACCGTGAAAGAAGTTCGTTTGAGCCCAGTGATTGACAAGGGTGATTTCGATACAAAACTTCGCAATGCTCGCAAATTCCTTGAAAAAGGAAATAAAGTGAAGGTATCCATTCGCTTTAAGGGTCGTATGATTACCCACAAAGAGATTGGTGCTAAAGTTTTAGCCGACTTCGCTGAAGCGACACAAGATGTGGCGATCATCGAACAACGAGCTAAGATGGATGGACGTCAAATGTTCATGCAATTGGCGCCAGCAACTGACAAGAAATAATCTGTCAGAAAGTTAAAAAAAGGAGAAAATATCATGCCAAAACAAAAAACACACCGCGCATCAGCTAAACGTTTCAAACGTACAGGTTCTGGTGGACTTAAACGTTTCCGTGCTTACACTTCTCACCGTTTCCACGGAAAAACTAAGAAACAACGTCGTCATCTTCGTAAAGCATCTATGGTGCATGCAGGAGATTTCAAACGTATCAAAGCAATGCTTACTCGCTTGAAATAATCGCGTATTTGTAAGTAAAGAATTCTAGGAAATATTGGAGGAAATATAAATGGCACGTGTTAAAGGTGGCGTTGTATCACGCAAACGTCGTAAACGTATTCTTAAATTAGCTAAAGGTTACTATGGAGCTAAACATATCTTGTTCCGTACTGCAAAAGAACAAGTAATGAACTCTTACTACTATGCATACCGTGACCGTCGTCAAAAGAAACGTGACTTCCGTAAATTGTGGATCACACGTATCAATGCGGCAGCTCGTTTGAATGGACTTTCATACTCACAATTGATGCATGGTTTGAAATTGGCTGAGATCGAAGTTAACCGTAAAATGCTTGCTGACTTGGCTGTTAACGATGCAGCAGCTTTCACAGCTCTTGCAGATGCAGCGAAAGCAAAACTTGCTAAATAATATTTATAAGACTGGGAAGGTTTTCTCAGTCTTTTTTTCTTGTTGATTTCATGCTATAATGAAAATAATCGTAAGCAATATGAGGAGAGATGGAGGATACAAAGGTGCCACACAATCGACTAGCATGGGATGAATATTTTGCAGCACAGGCCTTACTGATTTCGAATCGAGCGACCTGTAATCGCGCTAAGGTAGGGGCCGTTCTGGTTAAGGATAATAAGGTCATTGCAACGGGTTATAATGGGTCCGTTTCTGGGACAGATCATTGTCTAGAGGATGGCTGCCTCATGGTCGAGGGACATTGTGTCCGGACGATTCATGCGGAAGTCAATGCGATTTTGCAAGGAGCTGAACGTGGAATTCCCAAGGGCTTTACAGCTTATGTGACGCATTTTCCTTGTCTCAATTGTACCAAGCAATTGCTTCAAGTCGGTTGCAAGAGAGTGGTATACATTCATCAGTATCGGATCGATGAATATGCTGAGTATCTTTACCGTGAAAAAGAAGTAGAACTGGTCAATTTACCAATTGAAGAAGTGAAACGAGCTATTGCAGAGGCTGATTTTATTTAGGGAAGCTTCCAGTCTATTTCATGATATGTTAGCAATCTAATTGAAAACCTGTTCAAATTAATGTTTAAGAGATAGCATTGAATAGATGGCTATCATGAAAAGAATAATGGAATCAAGAATAATGGTGTTAAAGGAAAAACATAAAAATATAAGAAAGGAAGGAGAAAGTGATGACAAACCAAGAGAAACATTTTGAGGAAAATAAAGAACATAGTAAGTTAAGTGAAGATTATCCCAATTCTGTATCTGTTCAGAATCCTCCAAAAGAAAATAGCTTACATTCTATTCTTCTTTCAGCGACATTTTACTTATCCATTATCTATCTTGTATTGTTTGTCTTTTACTTTGCACCTTGGGGTTATGGTTGGGGATTTGTCGTTTTGATTTTCCTTGGTCCAAACTTATTAAGTCTTGCGATTGGGGCCTTTCTAATTCGACTAGGGATGAAGAAGGGGAATAAAAGCCTTCTCTATGCGAGTGTTGGACTCTATCTGCTGTCTATCATCTTGGCTTTTGATCCGGACTGGGAAATATTTCGAATTGCTCCCTTATGTTTAGGTATTTTGGATTTAATCGGAACACTCCTGGTTAAAGAAGAGAAAAGCTCTTAATCAAAAAATGGGTATGGTCAACTCTACTCAATAAAAAGTATTCGGGTCGATCAAAGAGACAGTTAAATCAGTTCTTCCGCTCTATTTTAGGCGCTATTATTTGAAAGAATAACTAAAAATGTTAGGAGAAAGTTATGACAGATCAACAAAAAAATCCTGAAGTAGATAAAGAAAATGAGGCATATGCTTCAGATGAAAGTCTTTTTCCAAACAATGAAATGAAGCCAGAGAAGAGAGTTGGGACTTCTGCAATACTTTCTTTTGCCTTGTTCATAGCCATTGCTTATACAGTTTTACTTTTATTAGGTCTCTTTTCAATGGGAGCGTGGGCTGGTGGCTTTTTGTACTTTTTGGGAATCCATATGATTAGCTTTGTTATTGCAACTATCCTCTTGTGGAATGGAAAAGCAAAGGGCAATAAAACAACTCTTTATATAGCAGCAGCTATTTATGTTTTTTCATTTATTGCTGCGGGTGATCCGGATTGGGTGATTAATCATATACCACCGCTTGTGGTAGGAGTGCTGGTATTGATTGGAACTGTGTTGTTTAAAAATGGAGAGTGACTAGTGTAGATGGGATTGAAGATTTTTATAAATATGTTGTAATTTAACTATGTAATAGCATCCATTGCTGTGCGGTTACCTACTATTTTTGAAGATAAAGAAGTACCGTGTGAGGGTGCTAGATCTTGCCTACTGGACTCGTTAATTGATAGATACCCTATGGGGTATTTTTTGTGAACTTTTTAGGAACTTTGAGAACTATATTCAAGTCGGTATAATTAGGTAGTTTATAGACTAAAAAAACTGATCTAATAGGCTTCTTGCAAAATAATTTTCCATATCATTGGTAATGTGTTATAATGAAGTGTTATATGGTCCCGATAAGGTGATAGTCTATCTATCAGTACTTTGTAACTCTATAACAATATTTTTTAAGGGGGGACATTTTTATGTCAGAACGTAAATTATTCACGTCTGAATCTGTATCTGAGGGGCATCCAGATAAGATTGCAGACCAAATTTCAGATGCTATCTTGGATGCTATTTTAGAGCAAGATCCAGAAGCTCACGTAGCTGCAGAAACAGCTGTTTATACTGGTTCCGTGCATGTCTTTGGTGAGATTTCTACAAATGCTTATGTCGATATTAACCGTGTAGTTCGTGATACGATTGCAGAAATTGGTTATACCAATACAGAGTATGGATTTTCTGCGGAGACGGTAGGAGTACACCCATCTTTGGTGGAACAATCTCCTGATATTGCCCAAGGGGTTAATGAAGCCTTGGAAGTACGTGGAAATGCAGATCAAGATCCACTTGATTTGATTGGAGCTGGAGACCAAGGTCTCATGTTTGGTTTTGCAGTGGATGAAACAGAAGAACTCATGCCATTGCCAATTTCACTCAGCCACAAGTTGGTTCGTCGTTTGGCAGAGCTTCGTAAGTCTGGTGAAATCAGCTATCTTCGTCCAGATGCGAAATCTCAAGTTACGGTTGAGTACGATGAAAACGACCGCCCTGTGCGCGTGGATACAGTGGTTATTTCAACTCAACACGATTCAGATGTCAGCAATGAACAAATTCATGAAGATGTCATTAACAAGGTTATCAAAGAAGTGATTCCAGCATCTTATCTTGATGATGAGACAAAATTCTTCATCAATCCAACCGGTCGTTTCGTTATCGGTGGACCTCAAGGAGACTCTGGTTTGACAGGTCGTAAGATCATCGTGGATACTTATGGTGGTTATTCACGTCACGGTGGTGGTGCCTTCTCTGGTAAGGATGCGACGAAGGTAGACCGTTCCGCTTCTTATGCAGCTCGCTACATTGCTAAGAATATCGTAGCAGCAGGTCTTGCTAAGAAGGCAGAAGTGCAATTGGCTTATGCGATCGGGGTGGCTCATCCAGTATCTGTTCGTATCGATACCTTTGGTACAAGTACTGTTGCTGAGAGCAAATTAGAGGCAGCAGCGCGTCAAATCTTTGATCTTCGTCCTGCAGGGATTATTCAAATGCTGGACCTCAAACGTCCAATCTACCGTCAAACAGCAGCTTATGGACATATGGGGCGGACAGATATCGACCTTCCATGGGAACGTTTAGACAAGGTAGAAGCCTTGAAAGAAGCTGTAAAATAATTAGATGAAATAGAAAAGTTAGGGTCAAGATGCTCCTAGCTTTTTTTCGTTTTGAAAATTCCTACAGATGGAAAAATAGGGCGATCTGTGGTATAATAGATGCAGTATTTTGAATACGTTGTCCCTTTTATTTCCGTTAAAAAAACGATAGTAAAAGGAAAAAGACTTGAAAGAACTAATAAATTAATAAGATGAAAAAAATTGTAATAAATGGTGGTCGCCCTCTAAAAGGAGAGGTGTCCATTAGTGGTGCAAAAAATAGCGTAGTAGCCCTGATTCCGGCGACCATTCTGGCGGATGATATCGTGACCCTTGACGGGGTACCGGATATCTCCGACGTGGCGAGTCTGATTGAAATCATGACCATCATGGGGGCTAAGATTGATCGCAATGAAGACAGCTTGATCATTGATCCACGTGGAGTGAAGAATATGCCTATGCCATTTGGAAAGATTAATAGTCTGCGAGCTTCCTATTATTTCTATGGCAGCTTGTTAGGGCGCTATGGTCAAGCAACGGTTGGGCTTCCTGGTGGGTGTGACCTTGGTCCACGTCCGATTGATTTGCATTTGAAGGCCTTTGAAGCGATGGGAGCCACTATGGCTATGGATGGCTCTAGTATGAAGCTTGCAACTGAAGGTCGGCCTCTTCAAGGAGCTAACATCTACATGGATACAGTTAGTGTCGGTGCAACGATCAATACGATTTTGGCGGCGGTCAAAGCTAAGGGACGGACAGTGATTGAAAATGCTGCTCGGGAACCTGAGATTATCGATGTGGTGACCTTGCTCAACAACATGGGAGCCCATATTCGGGGAGCAGGGACGGATATTATTATCATTGATGGTGTTCCCCATTTGCATGGAACGAGACATCAGGTGATTCCAGATCGCATCGAAGCTGGAACCTATATTGCCCTTGCAGCTGCTATCGGAGAAGGTATCCAGATCAACAATGTCCTGTATGAGCATTTAGAGAGCTATATTGCCAAGTTAGAGGAAATGGGTGTGCGTATGACCATTTCTGAAGATAGCATCTTTGTAGAAAAGCAGACGGGCTTGAAGGCGATCCAGATCAAAACGTCTCCTTATCCTGGTTTTGCGACTGATTTGCAACAACCGATCACACCTTTGCTCTTAACAGCAGCAGGACGTGGTCGAATCGTTGATACGATTTATGAAAAGCGGGTCAACCATGTGCCAGAATTGGCTAAAATGGGGGCCACTATTTCGACCTTGAACGACCATATTATCTATGAAGGGCCAAATCAATTGACAGGATCCAGTGTGAAAGCGACGGATCTTCGAGCTGGTGCGGCTTTAGTGATCGCAGGTCTGATGGCTTCTGGAACAACAGAAATTACAAATGTGGAATACATCCTTCGCGGGTATTCAGATATTATTCATAAATTGACCCAACTTGGAGCAGATATCCAGTTGGTAGAGGAATAGTGACCGAACTAGGGATCTGATAGTGGCGGCTGGATACACGAACAATGGAGTTTGACATGAATATTTGGACGCACTTAGCTGCCTATTCACTAATTGAAACACAAAGGTTGTATTTACGACCTTTTCTCTTTGAGGATGCGGAAGATTTTTATAAGATTGCTTCGAATCCTGATAACCTACAATTTATCTTTCCTGCACAAGCCGATCTTGCTGAAACTCAATATGTACTTGCCAACTATTTCATGAAAAATCCTTTGGGGGTTTGGGCCATCTGTGATAAGGAAACCAATCAGATGGTTGGCTCCATCAAGTTTGAAAAGTTGGATGAAATCAAGGGTGAGGCTGAGTTAGGCTACTTTTTACGCAAAGATTTTTGGGGAAAGGGTCTGATGACAGAAGCGGTCAAAGAGTTGGCCTACCTATCATTTGAAAAATTTCAACTGAAGGAGCTTAAGATTGTCACCCATGTTGAAAATGCAGGGAGTCAAAAGGTCGCTTTAAAGGCTGGTTTTCGTCTCTTTCGTCAATTCAAAGGGAGTGACCGCTATACGCGTAAAATGCGCGATTATTATGATTTCCGCCTAGGTAGAGGGGACTTTTATGAGTAAACACCAAGAGATTTTAGACTATCTCGAAAAATTACCGATTGGGAAACGTGTCAGTGTCCGCAGTATCTCCAATTTTTTGAATGTTAGTGATGGGACAGCCTATCGTGCCATTAAAGAAGCTGAAAATCAAGGAATTGTCGAAACGCGTCCTAGAAGCGGGACCATCCGTGTCAAATCGCAAAAAGCTGTACTAGAGCACCTGACTTATCGGGAAATTTTAGAAATCACCGGTTCTGAAATATTAGCTGGTGAAGAGGGGCTCGAAAAAGAATTTAATAAATTTTACATCGGTGCCATGACGGAGAAGCACGTCCTAGACTATGTGTCTGAAGGTGGGCTTTTGATCGTGGGAGACCGCACTAACATCCAACGATTGGCTCTTAAGCATGACAATGCGGTCTTAGTGACAGGTGGCTTTGAGGTCAGTGAGGATGTGATTGATCTGGCCAATCAGGTACAAATCCCAGTCATACGAACTTCACACGATACCTATACCGTCGCGACCATGATCAATAAGGCTTTGTCCAACATGCAGATTAAGACGGACATCTTGACAGTCGAGCAGGTCTATCGCCCCTTCCATGAGTATGGTTTTCTTTCTGAGACGGATACGGTTCGGGATTATTTAGATTTGGTCCGAAAGAATCGCTTTAGCCGCTTTCCAGTTGTCAATCAGCACCAGATGGTGGTGGGCGTCGTGACCATGAGAGATGCTGGAGATAAGGTGCCTCAGACGACCCTTGATAAGGTGATGTCACGGACCATCTTTACTACCAATTTGTCCACAAGCATTGCGACGATTAGCCAACGGATGATCGCTGAAGATTATGAAATGATTCCTGTTGTTCGTAATAACCAGACCTTGCTGGGGGTTATTACGCGGCGGGATGTTATGGATCGGATTAGCAAGGTGCAGTTTTCGAGCTTACCAACCTTTAGTGAGCAGATTGGTCAAAAGATTCAAACAGAGAACGACCATTACCAATTCACAGTGGAGCCAAGTATGCTGGAGAAAAGCGGTGTTTTGGCCAATGGGGTGATGATCGAAGTGCTGATGAAGGTTGTTCGCAAGATGATGCAACACAGTGGGCGTAGCTTGATTGTCGAACAGTTGATCATCAATTTTTTACAGGCTGTACAGGTGGATGATGTGATCCGCATTGAACCCCAACTTGTTCGAAGAACCAGACGTTCAGCCTTGGTTGATTTTAGCTTGTATTTAGATTTGCAGCTAGTCGCAAAAGCAACCATTACGATTAAGATTAATTAAACAAAAAGAAATGAGGAGACAATGATTACATTAAAATCACAACGTGAAATTGAAGCCATGGATCGTGCAGGAGATTTCCTTGCCAGTATCCATATTGGATTACGTGACTTGATCAAGCCAGGGCTTGATCTTTGGGAAGTTGAAGAATATGTCCGTCGTCGCTGTAAAGAAGCCAATGTCTTGCCGCTTCAGATCGGTGTAGAAGGCAGTCTCATGGACTATCCTTATGCGACTTGCTGTGGTTTGAATGACGAAGTAGCCCATGCTTTTCCACGTCACGTCATTCTTAAAGATGGGGATCTCCTCAAGGTGGATATGGTCTTGTCTGAACCACTGGATAAGTCTGTTTTGGATGTTTCAAAATTAGATTTTGATAATGTGCCGCAAATGAAGAAGTACACTGAGTCCTATTCTGGCGGCTTGGCAGATTCTTGCTGGGCTTATGCGGTTGGAAATGTTTCGCAAGAAGTTAAAGATTTGATGGACGTGACCAAAGAATGTCTCTATAAAGGAATTGAAAAAGCAGTCGTCGGCAATCGCTTGGGAGATATTGGCGCAGCGATTCAAGAGTATGCAGAAAGCAAGGGCTATGGCGTGGTGCGTGATTTGGTCGGCCACGGTGTCGGGCCTACCATGCATGAAGAACCAATGGTCCCACATTATGGTCGTGCTGGACGCGGTCTTCGCTTACGTGAAGGGATGGTCTTGACGATTGAGCCAATGATTAATACCGGTACTTGGGAGATTGATACAGATATGGAAACTGGTTGGGCCCATAAGACACTCGACGGTGGCCTTTCTTGTCAATACGAGCATCAATTTGTGATTACAAAAGATGGTCCAGTGATCCTGACTAGTCAAGGTGAAGAAGGAACATATTAAAACTAGAGAGGAAAGAATGGAGCTGAAGGCAAGTGTCTGGTTTCGCTCTTTGCTCTTTTTTAGTAAAATGGGGAGGTGACGAATGAAAAAGGTCCTACAAAAAGTACTGGGACAGCCATTTATAAAGGGCTTCGTGCGGTTTTATCAGAGTGCAGAGTCTGATATCACCAGCATTGCTGTAGCCTATTATTTGCTGATCTCCATTTTTCCTTTGATGCTGATTGCAGCCAATATTTTACCCTACTTTCATATTCGTCCCACTCAGATTCTTTTGAGCTTACAGAAAGTTTTGCCAGCCTCCTTATATCGAATAGTGGCACAGATGATTTCGAGTGTCTTGACCAAACCTTCGACAGGCTTACTGAGTTTCTCGATTATTTCTGCTTTGTGGATCTTCTCTCAGAGCATTGCCTACCTCCAAAAAGCCTATAACAAGAGTTATGGGGTGGAAAAGGAGCGTGGTATTATCTGGGGGCGACTCTTTAGCTTTCTGATCAGTTTTGCCTTGCAGGGCTTGTTTGGACTTTCGCTGATCCTTTCCATGTTTGGGAAGATGATCGTTCGCTATCTTTATCAGACCTTTTCATTTGATCGGACGATTTATGTGCGCTTACTGAATTTGACTGAGCCGACCATCTATCTCTTGCTTTTTGTCAGTCTGGTCTTGCTCTATTACACCCTTCCAAATGTCAAAATTCCAAAATTTAGATATGTTCTTCCAGGAGCGACCTTCGTTGTTGCTGTCCTGTATGCGATCTTGAATATCTTTTGGAAATATGTGGATCGTTATGTGAGTCATTTTTTAGATGCTCGTTTCTTTGGTTCGGTCGTCCTAGCGGTTATCATGTTTTGGTTCATCTTGGTGGCTAAAATCATGATTATTGGTTGTATTTTAAACGCCAGTATTCAATTTGCTAGAGAAGCCAAGTTCCAAACGCGCAATGGAGAAATTGTCTCCAAATTAAAAACGGAAGAAGTAGCTTTTCGGCATAAAGAAGCTTCACAAATATTAAAGCGTCGCTTACGCTTGATAAAAAAAGATAATACGGAATAAGGGAGAGTGGGACAGAAATCAGTAATTCGTTAGAATTCGATTTCGTCGTCCCACCTCCTCACAGTTGAGTAGGACTGTAAAAGCTAATGAAATCAGCGTAGTAGAGCCCACTCAACTACTGCGTCTTGCTCGACAATCCAAAAATAATTGAGAGGCTAGGACTTTTGTCCCAGCCTCTTTTTTTCTTATCTATTTTGTTGCATTTGCAACAAAAATGTGTTATGCTATTGTCAATAGGAAAGGAGGAGTGAGATGAGTATTTTGCGTGAAATTGGCATCATTGCGCGAGCACTGGATTCTATAGCAAATATTGAATTTCGAGATTTGGATCTGGCGCGTGGTCAATACCTTTACTTGGTGCGAATTGCGGAGCAACCTGGAATGATTCAGGAAGAACTCTCTGAGCTCTTAAAAGTAGATCGCTCAACTGTTGCCCGATCCGTAAAAAAACTAGAAGAACGAGGCTTGATTCAACAGCGCCCAAGGAGTGAAAACCTCAAAACCAAGGAATGGGAATTAACTGAAAAAGGCAAGAAGATTTACCCCTTCATTTTAGGGGAGCATCTTTACTCTGAAAAAACTGCCTTAAAAGGATTTTCAAAAGAAGAAGTCTCACAGTTAGAGGAGTATCTCATCCGAGTTCGTGAGAATATCACCTTGGATTGGGAGCTAGTCAAAAAAGGTCAAAAAAGAAATTATAGTGAGGTAAAGCAATGAAAGTGACAGTCGATCAAGCATTTTGGGATTTATTCCCAACAGCTAGAATTACAGTGATGTCCTTGTATGGCATTGATAATACAGTAGATGAAGCCAAGGATCCTTATTTCAAAGAATTGTTGGACAAGGGTGCCAAGCGAGCATGGGAATTTATTGATGAAGAAAACTATACCCAGAGTGAGTTCGTTCAAGAGTGGCGTCAAGCTTTTAGCAAGTTTAAAACAAAAAAAGGAGCCCGATCTTCAATCGAGGCACTCTTAAAACGGGTTCATCAGGGACGTGAATTCTATCCGATTAATCCTTTGGTGGATCTTTACAATAGTGTGTCTATGGCTTATGCCCTTCCTTGTGGGGGAGAAGATATGGATAAATTGGTGGGGGGACTCTCTCTAGGACAAGCGAAAGGAGGCGAACCTTTCTTTCCGTTAGGAGCTGAAGAAGATTCGCCAGCTTTGGAAGGGGAGATCATCTACTACGACCAAGAAGGAGCCGTTTGTCGTTGCTTGAATTGGCGTGAGGCTCAAAGAACCATGCTAACAGAAGATACCAAGGACGCTATCCTGGTTATTGAAGCCATCAATGAGGAGCAGGCCAAACGGGCTCAAACAGCCATGCAGGAATTGAAAGATCTAGCCAAGGATTATTTTGGGGTTGAAGGCACCATCTATCAATTAAGTGCAGAGCATGCAAGTATAGAAGTTTAAAAGAATAAGGCTGAAACAATCGTTTCAAGCCTTGTTTTTATTTTTAAAGACGAAGAGTTTACTAAAGACGTAATTGAGGACCACAATGGCCACTTGTGCAAAGAGGGTTTCGATTAGATTGATCTGGCTTTTGTTATTGTGGACAAATTGCCCGATAATTCCTGGGAATTGCTTGACAAAGATTTCTGTTAAGGCCATGTCCAGTATAAAGGTCCCAGAGCGCGCAATCGCAAATCGGATTAGGCGCTGAAACCAGCCTTTTCTCTCTTGCTTAAAGACGATGGTATCATTGGTCGCAAAGGCAAAAAGGATCCCAGCAATGTTTCCAATCGCTGTCGCTAATCGTTCATCACGAGACACATGATAGATGAAGAGGCGGGTTCCGACGGAAACAATGGTTGTTGCTACTCCAAAAAATAGATAAGATAAAATCTCATTATCAAAAAATCTTTTAATTAGTGTTTTCATAAATTTAGTCTACCATAAAACCTTAAAATATGCTATACTTGAAAGGTTGAAAAAATAAATTATTCAACCCTTGGTGCTTAAAATCCTTTCGCCAAGCATATTATACGCGGGAAAACCGCTAAAGGAGAATAAATGAAACAGTTAACTGCTCGTGATATGGCACAAATTGCCATTGTTGCCGCGATTTATATCGTATTAACGATTACCCCTCCTCTCAATGCCATGGCCTATTATGGCTATCAATTCCGTGTTTCGGAGATGATGAATTTCTTAGCCTTTTACAATAAGAAGTACTTGATTGGGGTGACTCTTGGTTGTATGATTGCTAACTTATTTAGTTTTGGATGGATCGATGTCTTTGTCGGTGGAGGTTCAACCTTTGTCTTCTTAGGACTTGGACTCATTCTATTTAGTCGTTTCAAAAACAAGTTCTTGTTTGATGGTCTTATTCGCTTGGACCATTTCTTGTTTTCGATTTTCTTTTCCATCTCCATGTTTACGATTGCCTTGGAACTTTATTACCTTCAAGGCCAACCATTCTTCTATAACTGGTTGACCATGGGATTGGGTGAATTTGCATCCTTGATTTTTGGAGCGATTGTGATCAATCAACTTTCTAAACGGATCGATTTTACAAAATAAGAAAAGGGAGCTTTGGCTCCTTTTTTTAATGCTAAGAATGCAGTAAATTCAAGGCTAAATTAAGATTTTATGATAAAATAAGAACATGAAAACCAGAATGAAAGAATTAGTGGAATTACTCAATCGTTATGCTTATGAGTATTACACAAAAGACGCTCCATCAGTTTCAGATAGTGAGTATGATCAATTATATCGGGAGTTGGTGGAACTAGAAACTGCTCATCCAGATGAGATCTTACCAGAGAGTCCAACTCACCGTGTAGGTGGGGTGGTTTTAAAAGGCTTTACCAAATACCAGCACCAGTATCCCCTTTATAGTTTGCAGGATGCTTTTTCGCGTGAAGAATTAGAAACCTTTGATCAGCGTGTCCGTAAGGAATTTCCTTCCATCAGCTATGTATGTGAGCTGAAGATCGATGGCTTGTCCATTTCCCTCACCTATGAAAATGGTGTCCTTGTAACGGGGGCAACACGTGGGGATGGTTCTGTCGGTGAGGATATTACAGAGAACCTCAAGAGGGTCAAGGACATTCCTTTGGTGTTACCAGAGCCAATGAACATTACTGTTCGAGGCGAGTGCTACATG
The DNA here is from genome assembly GCF_041431945.1 of Streptococcus sp. 27098_8_66. Classification (NCBI taxonomy): domain Bacteria; kingdom Bacillati; phylum Bacillota; class Bacilli; order Lactobacillales; family Streptococcaceae; genus Streptococcus; species Streptococcus sp. 27098_8_66. The sequence goes on from NZ_JAPVYS010000002.1 coordinate 222,114, forward strand.
CCACGGGCTTCCTTTGATCGGGTCAATCAGATCCGTCAAGAAAACGGCGAGCCGGAGTTTGCTAATCCGCGGAATGCTGCTGCAGGAACACTTCGCCAATTGGATACGACAATCGTGGCCAAGCGAAATCTCGCAACCTTCTTGTATCAAGAAGTGAGTCCAACTGATCAAAGCAGTCAGGAAGGCGTGCTTGAGAAATTAGCCCGCTTAGGCTTTGTCGTGAACCAAGAGCGAGTGCTGGCTGAGGATATGGAGCAAATTTGGGACTTTATCCAAAAGGTAGCTCAGCTTCGAGACGATCTTCCCTACGATATCGATGGGATCGTCATCAAGGTCAATGACCTAGCTGTTCAAGAAGAACTAGGCTTTACCGTAAAAGCCCCTAAATGGGCTGTCGCCTATAAGTTTCCAGCTGAAGAAAAAGAAGCGAAAATCCTATCGGTGGATTGGACGGTTGGACGGACCGGAGTTGTGACCCCAACTGCCAATCTAACTCCAGTCCAGCTAGCAGGAACTACCGTTAGTCGGGCAACCTTGCACAATGTGGACTATATTGCTGAAAAAGATATTCATCAGGATGATACCGTCATCGTCTACAAGGCGGGTGATATCATTCCTGCGGTCTTGCGTGTTGTTAAAGATAAGCGAGTCTCTGATCAAGCATTAGCCATTCCAACTCATTGTCCGAGCTGCCAGAGTGAGTTGCTTCATTTCGAGGATGAGGTAGCCCTTCGCTGTATCAATCCACTCTGTCCAGCGCAGATCAAGGAAGGATTGAACCACTTTGCAAGTCGGGATGCTATGAATATCACAGGCTTGGGTCCAGCTGTTGTAGAGAAACTCTTCGCCGCTCAGTTGGTAGAGGATGTAGCTGGGATCTATCGTCTGACAGTCGAGGATCTATTGACCTTAGAAGGCTTTAAAGAAAAATCTGCTGAAAAACTCCATGAAGCCATTCAAGCTTCAAAAGAGAATTCAGCTGAGAAGTTACTCTTTGGTTTGGGGATCCGCCATGTCGGTAGCAAGGTTAGTCAAATCTTGCTCCAAGAATTCCATGACCTCGATCAATTGGCTACAGCTGATCCAGAACGAATTGCCAGCATTGACAGTCTCGGTATGGTCGTGGCTGAAAGCCTCAAGCGTTATTTCGCACAAGAAGGATCCAAGCGCCTATTGCAAGAGCTTCAAGAAGCTGGAGTCAATAGGACTTATCTTGGTGAAAAAGTCGCTGCTGATGCGGCCCTATCAGGAATGACAGTCGTTTTGACTGGGAAGCTAGAGCGACTCACGCGTTCAGAAGCCAAGGCAAAATTAGAAAGTCTGGGCGCTAAGGTAACTGGATCGGTTTCCAAAAAAACAGATTTGGTCGTTGCAGGTAGTGACGCTGGTAGCAAGTTAACCAAAGCACAAGAATTAGGAATCCAGGTAGAAGATGAGGCCTGGCTTGAAAGTTTATAGAGGATCTTTATGGTAGAACGAATCAAAAAAGCCCGTTTAATTTATAATCCGACCTCTGGGCAAGAAATTATCAAGAAAAATATTGCGGAAGTCTTGGATGTACTCGAAGACGTGGGCTATGAAACCAGCGCTTATCAAACGACTCCAGAACCATTTTCTGCTCAAAATGAAGCAGAAAGAGCCGCTAAAGCAGGCTTTGATTTAATCATTGCCGCTGGTGGAGATGGTACGATTAACGAAGTGGTCAATGGGGTCGCAGGTCTGGAAAATCGTCCGCAGATGGCCTTTATCCCGACCGGTACCACCAATGACTATGCGCGTGCCTTGAAGATCCCGATGGGTGATCCTGTGGCGGCTGCTCGCATTATCGAAAAGAATCAAACCATTCAGATGGATATTGGTCGTGCCTATGGCAGTAAGTATTTCATCAACATTGCTGCAGCAGGAACCATGACAGAATTGACCTTCAGTGTTCCAAGTAGTGTTAAATCTCGCTTGGGTTACTTTGCCTATGTGGCTGAAGCAGCTAAAATGTTGCCGCGAAACAAGGCTCGAAAGGTACGGATTGAGCACGACAATGGTGTCTTTGAAGGGCCAGCATCTATGATTTTTGTGGCCTTGACCAACTCAATTGCTGGCTTTGAAAGCGTGGCACCAGACGCTAAGCTCGATGATGGGAACTTTACCTTGATTATCGTAAAAACTGCTAAGCTCTTTAACATGTTGTCCTTGATGATTCAGGCCATCAATGGGGGCAAGCATGTGCACGATGAAAATGTAGAATATCTCAAGACCAAGAAGTTGACGATCGAAATGCTAGGGAAAAATGCTCAACCATTCCGCATCAATCTAGATGGGGAATACGGGGGAGATACGCCGGTTGAATTGGAAGTCTTCCATAATCACTTGGAATTCTTTGCAAATATTGATGAAATCAACAACGATGCTTTGGTTCACCCATCTGAAGAATAAAAACAAATAGTTGGAGTCCATTACGTGTTTTACAAGCGGATGGTTCCTTCGGTATTAAATTGGAAATAGGAAAATGTTATGCGACAATACCATGTAAAGCTTCATTTTCATAAGCAAAAAGGAAATTATTTTGCCTATGATATGTGGCAGTGGCAGGATCAAGTAGAAGGAAAATCGGTCTCTTTCTCCAAGTTGGATTATTTTGGAGTGGAGGGAAACCTGGTATACGAGAGTGAGCATGCCTTGAACCGGGGCCATGTCCTGGTTAAAGAAGGGGATTGGCTCACCAAGACCCGTGATTTTGAAATCGAACTCTTACCAGAAGGGCATGTTCGAGAAGTGTGGATTCTTGATGGAGACGATACAGTCTATTATTCTTTGCAAGCTGCTTTGACGAGTCATGCATACAGCCATCGTCAGCCTCATGCCTACGATATGGCGATGCACCCTAGAGAGTTTGATGCTAAATGGGCGTATCAAGGCTGGCTCGGTCATCGGGAGGAAGAAGGGGAGCATTGCTTTAAACTATGGGCACCAACGGCTAAGAAAGTTGAATTGTTGCTTTATCAATCAACTGAGCTGGATGCACCTGTTTGGAAGAGTATTCCGATGACGCGTGGCAAACAAGAGTCTAGCTACCACCCAGAAAATACCCATGGTGTTTGGATTTTAGATTTTCTAGGAAATTTAAGTGGCATGGCCTATCAATATCGTGTGCATTTTGAACACCATACTCAAGTAACGCGCGATCCTTATAGCATTGCAACGACAGCCGATGGGATGCGCTCAGCCATTCTTTCACGAGCAGATCGTCAGTTTGATTGGGGTCCTAAAAAAGGCGCAGATGCGACTCCTTGGCGCTTGGGCAATCCTTGTCAAGCAGTGATTTATGAGATGCACCTTCGGGATTTGACCAAGTCACCGACATCAGGTGTGGACGAGTCTTTGCGTGGGACCTATCTGGGGGCTTGCCAAGAAGGAACTGTCAATAGCCATGGCGATGCGACTGCCTTTGATTATATCCGTCAGTTAGGGGTCAATGTCGTGCAATTGCAGCCGATATCTGATCGCTATAAACAGTACGATGAAGAAGGTCGTGTGACCTACAATTGGGGTTACGACGTTCAGAATCATTCTGCACCAGAAACCAGTTTTTCAACAGATCCATCCAATCCCAAACGAACCATGAAAGAGCTTAAAACGATGATCCGGGCTTATCATGAAGCAGGGATTTCTGTAGTCATAGATGTGGTCTACAATCATACCTACTCAACTGAGCATGGTCCTTTCCAAAATACAGTTCCGGATTATTATTACCGGATGGAGCCAGATGGGCGCTTCCAAAATGGGACAGGTGTCGGTAATGAGACGGCGAGTGAGCATGAAATGTACCGCAAGTACATGATTGATTCCCTCACGCACTGGGTCAAAGAGTACCAGATCGATGGTTTCCGCTTTGATTTGATGGGCATTCACGATGTGACGACAATGAATGCTATTCGGGAGGCTATGGATGCTCTGGATCCTCGCATTCTTCTTTACGGAGAAGGTTGGGATATGGGAACAGGTCTCGCACCAGAAGACAAGGCTAAGAAAGACAATGCGGCGCAATTGCCACGTATTGGATTCTTTAACGACACGGAGCGCGATGCCATTAAAGGGGCTGAGGTTTATGGTTCCATCAAGCGTGGCTTCGTCAGCCGAAAATCAACAGAGTATATCGTTGCGCGTGCTGTTTTAGGTAGTGCAGAGCTTGGCAATTATTTAAGTCCCAATCAGGTCTTGAATTATGTGGAGGCTCATGACAATTATAATCTCTATGACTTGCTTCAGACTCTTCATCCGAATGAAAAAGTAGCAGGATTGGTCAAGCGCTCAGAGTTGGCTACGGCCATGAATCTGCTCTTTCAGGGCATGACCTTTATGCAATTGGGTCAAGAGTTCATGAGGACCAAATTGGTAGCGACAGGTCCTGATGGAGAAATCACTCCTTTGGATCGTGAACGGGCCATGAATTCCTACAATGCTCCAGATTTTGTGAATCAGGTCAACTGGGATCTGGTCAGTCAAAACAAGGAATCAATTGCCTATATCCGAAGCTTGATCAATTTGAAGACAAGTCTTCCTGTCTTAGCGCTTGAAAGCTATGATAAAATCTACCAACAAGTCTTTATTCAATCTGCAACTGATACCAGTGGCCTTGTCATCTATGAATTAACAGGAGACAAGAAGTACTTGGTCATCTTCAACGCCAGCGGACTTCCATATTACCTCCAAAATTCAGATAAATTGAAATTGATGGTTGGCAATAGTCGCCATAAGCGTCCATTCTATGTGGAGAATTTAACAGCTTCTATTTTTGAAGTCCTAGACTAAGTTCTTTTGAAAGAAATCACAAAATCCCTGAGTTTTTAAACTCAGGGATTCTTTTTATTTAGAAGAACTGCTACTGGTCTCGCTTGAGGAAGAACTATCGTCTTCTGGGTGCAATTCTTTATAAGTTGGTGCCTTGAAGAGATCAACGGTGGACTGGTTGCCACGTTGATGATAAAGGCTGGTTGATTTGTCACCTTTTTCCTTTTCAATCTTCTTCAATGCCTTGAAGGAATTGGTGTAGGAATAATCTTCTGGATTGACTTTTCCAAGATCATTGCCCTTGAAGAAGCGAAGGAGATCACCCGTTTGGATGCTATCGCTAATCCTCAATTGAAGGTTAGCAGCTTCTCGGATTTTATCCAGTTGTTCCTTGGTATTTTCATCTGGGTTGGTGATTTCCTCACCTGTTTTTGTGTAATAGGTCCGACCACTGTAACTCGTATACTCTGGAGTTACAAAGTAGTTAGCAGATCGGAAGGCTACGATTTGATCATGATCTGGTGAGAGCATATCTTGACCAACTTGGAGGAATTTGTTGGACTCAATACCCAGCAAGTGTTCCAAGGTTGGGAGCATATCAATTTCGCCACCAAAGGTATCAATGATTCCTCCTTTATCCATACCTGGAATGACTACCATATATGGCACTCGTTGCAACATGGCATTGTCATAGCTTGACCACGTTTCAGAGTTCTTGCCAAGTAGTGGAGCGAGAGCTGGGTTGCGAGAGTTTGAAATTCCGTAGTGATCTCCATAGAGGACGATGATGGAATTTTTGTAAAGACCAGATTCTTTCAGGTAATCAAAGAAGGCCTTGATCGAAGAATCTAGGTAGTTAGCGGTCGCAAAATAGCCATTGATGGTTTCGTCCTGTGTCTTAGCTAAAGGGAAGCCAAGATCATCTCCTGACAAGCTGGTTGTATAAGGATAGTGGTTGGAAACTGTAATGAACTTCGTATAGAAAGGTTGTTGCAATCTTTCAAGGTATTTGATGGAATCTTTGAGCATGTATTTGTCATTGAGACCATATTGGAAAGAATTACTGCTGTTTTGTTTGGTGAAGTAGCTGGCATCAAAGAAATAATTGTAGCCCCATTGTTTATAGGCTGTATTTCGGTTCCAGAAACTTCCAGCATTCCCGTGGAAAACAGCGCTCGAGTTGTAACCATTTTTTGAAAGAATAAATGGTGCAGCCTGTTGGGTATTGGTTCCACCATAGTTCACCATAAAGGAACCTTGGTTGAGTCCAAAGAGCCCAGTTTCAATCATGGTCTCAGCATCGGACGTTTTCCCTGCCTTGACTTGGTTAAAGACATTTGAAAAGGCAAAGGTTTCCTTTGAGTGGTAAAGTGAATTTAAGAAAGGTGTTACTTCATATTCTTTATCATCTACTTTCAACTTGTAATCGATCAAGAATTGTTGGAAACTTTCCAGGTGAATGTAGATGACATTACGGCCTTTAGCCATTCCAAAGTACTCAGGATTAGGCTTGGCATAATGCTGTTGGATATATTCTTCAACCGGTTTTAAATCTTCTTCGGAGGCTTTGGAACGCTCTTTGTTGGCAGCATAGGTCTGATTAGCGCTGTAACCCAGAAAGGCTGGTAAGCCTAAGGCACGGACGACATAGTAGTTTGAGAACCCACGAGTCAAGAGCTCAGGTCGGTCAATTTCTGCAAGGAAAAGGTTTGCCGAAAAGAGCATGGCAGATAAAGAGGTAACCGCAAAACTAGCTCGTTTATTGAAGGGACGATTGTCCATTCGAATCCATTTCTTAAAGAAGAAAAAAGCGAGAATCGGGAAATCTAGAATGTAAATCACATCCCAAGGGCGGAACAATTCTAGAGCCGCGGCTCCTAAACCAGCAGAAACCTTGCTGGAAGCCAACATGGTATTAACCGTTACAAAGTCTGTAAACTCTCGATAATAGATGGAGTTGGAAATCAACCAAATAAATAAGAGAAGATAGATCCCAAAGGCCAAACTATAAAAGAGCTTGGTTCGTTTGATATAGAGTGCTAGACCGATGAAGAGCAGACTGATTGGCAATGGGTTGATCACTGCTAGAAAAATCTGATACGGTCCCTGAATGTCTAAATTAAAATCAACTGAATAGGCCCACATGGTTTTGAACCAGTAGAGCAGCAGAAGGGTCAAGACAAATCCTAGTCTGGTACTCATGAAATTGAGTATCGAATTCGTAATTTTTTTCACAAAATGTTACTTCCTTGTCTTATTTCCTAAAAATTTTCATATACAAGTATACCACAATTTTATGGAGAAAGAAAAAAATGACTGTAAAGGAGAGGAAAGAAATAGGAAAGATCCGGCATTTTATATCATTTGAAGCTAAATGATGAGAGCTAGGATAAAATGGTAAAAAAAGTTCCAGTAAATAAAGCCTCTCTTTGTGAAAACTGCAGACTTTTGCTATAATAGAGGGTATGAAAAAACTCACAGTCAGTCTCCAAGTCGCAACAAAAATCAAACAAGGACAATCTCTTCTTGAAAAGCAAGATTTTGACTCACTTCCTGCTTTGGATCAAGCGGTTCAATTGCTTTCAGGAGATGGACAATCCCTAGGAGTCGGATACTTATCTGAACAAAATAAAGGGATTGGATGGTTTGTTTCACAAGAGTTAGTCACTTTTGATCAAGACTTTTTTAAAAAGCTTTTCATCAAAGCCAAGCAATACCGTCGTTCTTACTATGCGGATGAAACGACGACAGCCTTTCGTCTTTTTAACCAAGAGGGAGATGGTTTTGGTGGCTTCACGGTTGACTTGTATGGTGAGTTTGTTGTCTTTTCTTGGTACAATCCCTTTGTATATCAGATCAAGGAAACCATTCTAGCGGCCTTTCAAGAGGCTTTTCCAGAAGTTCGAGGTGGCTATGAAAAGATTCGCTTTAAAGGCTTGGATTATGAATCGGCTCATGTCTATGGAGAAGAAGCTCCGCAAGAATTTTTGATTCTTGAAAATGGAGTTTCTTACCAGGTCTTTCTCAATGATGGTTTGATGACGGGAATCTTTTTGGATCAGCATGAAGTTCGAGGTAGCTTGGTAGAGGGCTTAGCAGCTGGCAAGTCCTTGCTCAATATGTTCTCCTATACGGCGGCCTTCTCTGTGGCTGCGGCAATGGGTGGAGCAGTTGAGACAACATCGGTCGATCTGGCTAAGAGAAGTAGAGAATTATCAGAAGCACATTTTGTGGCAAATGGCTTGGTGCTGGATGCTCATCGTTTTGTCGTGATGGATGTCTTTGACTATTACAAATATTCCAAACGCCATGACCTAAGCTATGATGTGATTGTGCTCGATCCGCCTAGCTTTGCGAGAAATAAAAAACGGACATTTTCAGTCGCTAAAGATTACCATCGATTAGTCAGCGAGGCTCTTGAGATTTTAAATCCAGGTGGGACCTTGATTCTCAGTACCAATGCGGCAAATGTGACCAAAGATAAATTTAAAAAACAAATCGAAAAGGGATTTCAAGGCCGTAAGCATCGCTATCTAGCGGAATACGGCCTTCCGGGAGATTTTCGATGGAACAAGAAAGAAGAAAGTAGTAATTACTTAAAAGTATTTACGATTAGGGTGGATGTATGAAGTTAGTTGTTTCGATTATGCCTCGCTCCTTAGAAGAGGCGCAACAACTAGATAGTTCGCGTTACGAGGATGCAGATGTTATTGAGTGGCGTGCGGACTTTTTAGAAAAAAGCGAGATCTTAACTGTTGCTCCTGCAGTTTTTGAGAAATTTGCTGGACGCGAGATTTTATTCACCTTGCGGACTCGAGCTGAAGGTGGAGAGATGGAGCTGACCAACGAGGAATATGTTGGGATCCTGAAAGATATTCAATCCATCTATCATCCGGATTATATCGATTTTGAGTTTTATAGTCACCGTGAAGTCTTTGAAGAGATGTTGGAATTTTCAAATCTTGTTCTCAGCTACCACAATTTCCAAGAGACACCGGAAAATATGATGGAGATCTTATCGGAATTGACCAGCTTTTCTCCAAAATTAGTCAAGGTATCCGTTATGGCCCACAATGAACAAGATGTTCTTGACTTGATGAATTATACGCGTGGTTTCAAGACGCTGAATCCTGAGCAAGAATATGTAACCATTTCCATGGGCAAGGTCGGGAAGATTTCGCGCTTGACAGCTGATTTGACAGGCTCTTCTTGGTCTTATGCTAGGGTCGGAGATGAAAGCGCCCCAGGTCAAATTCCACTTGAAAATATGAGAAGAATTCGGGAGTTATTAAATGAAGATTGACGGATATACTCGGATGGCAGCGGTCATTGCCCATCCCATTCGTCATAGTATCTCTCCTTTCATTCATAATCTAGCCTATGAATTAACAGCGACCAATGCTGCTTATCTAGCTTGGGATATTGCTGAAGAAGACTTAGAAAGCACCATCAGCCAAATTCGTAAGTTGGATATGATTGGGGCCAATATCTCCATGCCATACAAGCAGAAGGTCTTTCCTTACTTAGATGAAGTGGATGAGATGGCCCGAAAGATCGGTTCTGTCAATACTATCGTTCACCGCGATGGTAAGCTGAAAGGCTATAATACGGATGGAATTGGTTTCTTTCGTAGTTTACCTCCTGCTTTCTCTATTAAGGGAAAAACAATGGTTCTCTTAGGTGCAGGTGGTGCAGCTTTAGCGATTATTGCACAGGCCATTCATCTAGGTGTAAAACGTATCCTTGTCTTTGTGAGAGAGGAGAGATTGCTTCATTATCGTTCCAAGGTTCAGTTGCTAGAAGATGCCTTTGATTTCTTGATAGAATTGTATGCGATTGAAAAAAATGAAGACGTTCAAAGCTCCTTTAATCAAGCCGATCTCATCTTAAATGCGACTGGTGTAGGCATGGATGGTCATTCTCTTCCGATAGCGAGTCACTTGACCTTTCCCCCACAGGCCTTAATCGTAGAGATGGCCTACTATCCGGCAGTGACCCCCTTTCTGCAATTAGCAGTGAATCAAGGAAACCAGAGGGTAAATGGGCTGGGAATGCTCTTTTATCAAGCTGAAGCAGCCTTTGAATTAATGACTGGGAAAGTATTTCCTACAGAGTCTGTATGGAAAGCATTGATAACAGAATATCGCCAATTTGTATGTGACTAAGAGAGAGGTTTACCTTTTCCTATTGAAAAAGCTTTATGAGATTAGAACAAGACCTGATTTTTAAAAAAACAGTCTTGCTCTAGTCTCTTTTTCATTTTTTTGAGACATGTACCCTATTTCATGATAAGATAGAATCAAAGAAAAACGTGAAGGAGATTCCTATGAACGTATCGGTACCTATTCCAGGACATTCCTATGATATTGTGATTGAAAGAGGTGGTCTCAACCAAGTTGGAGACTGGTTGCGCACTCTTTGGGGCGATAAAAAAGTCGCTATTATTTCCGATAACCGGGTGGCTAAGCTATATGCCTCTATCGTAGAGAAGAGCCTGGAAAAAGCTGGTTTTCAAGTGGTGCGCTTTGAGTTTCTTCAAGGGGAAGCCAGTAAGAATCTAACCACTGTTTCAAAAGTCTATGACTTTCTAGCTACCCAGGGCATGACGCGCAGTGATGGAATCGTTGCTCTTGGGGGTGGCGTAGTTGGTGATTTGGCTGGTTTTGCTGCCTCGACCTATATGCGGGGAATTTCCTTTGTTCAGATCCCGACTAGCTTGACCGCACAGGTAGATTCTTCTATCGGGGGAAAGACTGGAGTCAACACCGCACTTGCCAAAAACATGGTAGGAACTTTTGCCCAACCAGATGGTGTGTTTATTGATCCTGAAGTGTTAAGCACATTGGGGCAACGTGAATTGATCGAGGGGATGGGCGAAGTCATCAAGTACGGTCTCATCCAAGATACGGAACTTTGGGAAGAATTGGAAGCCATGAATGGTTCTGTTGAGAGTATTTTAGAGCATGCAGAGAGCATCATTTCTCATTCTTGCCTGGTGAAGCGAGACCATGTGGTGGCAGACGAGCTGGACAATGGCATTCGACTGTATCTCAATTTTGGTCATACCATCGGGCATGCCATTGAAGCGACAGCTGGTTATGGACAGGTTATGCATGGGGAAGCCGTTAGTATGGGCATGGTACAGTTGTCACGAGTTGCAGAAGAAAAGGGCTTGATGCCAAAAGGAATCACTCAAAAAATTGAAGAAATGTGCCGGAAATTTGGCCTTCCGGTGACCTGTGAGAACTGGAATAAAGACGCCCTTTATCAAGCCTTGACTCATGACAAAAAAGCGCGTGGGACGAACTTGAAATTAGTAATTGTTCCAGAGTTGGGGCAAGCAGCGATTCATCAAATCCCTCTTCAAGAAATGAAGGACTTTTTAGAAAGAAAGGAATAAGGTCGTATGAGATATTTAACAGCAGGAGAGTCCCATGGTCCTCGACTTACAGCTATTATCGAGGGGGTTCCAGCAGGCCTTCCTTTATCTGAAGAGGATATTAATAAAGAGCTCAAACGTCGACAAGGTGGCTATGGTCGTGGTGCTCGGATGAAAATCGAAAGTGACCGGGTCGAGATCACTTCAGGGGTCCGTCATGGCTTGACCATGGGAGGTCCGATTACGCTGAATGTGACCAATCTGGATCATCAAAAATGGCTGGAGATCATGAATGTAGCACCGGTCGAAGAGAAAAAGAAAAATCTGCGTAAGATTACCAAGCCACGTCCTGGTCATGCCGATCTAGTCGGAGGGATGAAATACCGTTTTGACGATCTTCGTAATTCGCTCGAACGTTCTTCAGCCCGTGAGACGACCATGCGTGTAGCCGTTGGTGCAGTTGCTAAACGGATTTTAGAAGAAATCGGCCTTGAAGTGGCCAGCCACATTGTTAATTTTGGGGGAATTGAGATTGCAATTCCCGAGAATCTAACCGTTTCAGAAATCAAGGAAAAAGCAGCGAAGTCGGAAGTTTCGATCGTTGTGCCAGAACAAGAAGAAGTCGTTAAGGCCTACATTGACCAAGTGAAAAAAGATGGTGATACCATCGGGGGAATTGTGGAAACCTTGGTTGGCGGTGTGCCTGTTGGACTAGGATCCTATGTGCAATGGGACAAGAAATTGGATGCCAAAATCGCTCAAGGAGTGGTCTCTATCAATGCCTTTAAGGGAGTGGAGTTTGGTCTTGGGTTTGACGCAGGTCGTCTAAAAGGTAGTCAAGTCATGGATGAAATCATCTGGTCTCAGGACACTGGCTATACCCGTCGCACCAATAATCTTGGTGGTTTTGAGGGGGGGATGACCAACGGTGAGCCCATTCTGGTTCGTGGTGTCATGAAGCCTATTCCGACCCTCTACAAACCCTTGATGAGTGTGGATATTGAGACCCATGAGCCCTATAAGGCAACGGTTGAGCGCAGCGACCCAACGGCTCTACCAGCTGCAGGAGTGGTAATGGAAGCAGTGGTCGCAACGGTCCTTGCTACAGAAGTGCTTGAAAAATTTTCATCCGATAACTTGGAAGAATTGAAAGAAGCTGTTGCTAAGCACCGGGAATTTACGAAGAATTTTTAAGAGAAAGAGTTTTCCTTTGGAGAAGAAAGTTGTTTATATTGCAGGGTTGGGTTTGATTGGTGCTTCATTAGCGCTAGGCATTAAGAGAGCCCACCCACATGTGACTATTCTTGGGTACAATCGTAGTGAAGCCTCTCGAACCATCGCCCTTGAAAGAGGAATGGTGGATCAGGTGACGGATGATTTCGCAGCCTTTGCCCCTTTCGCGGATATTATTATTTTGGCGCTTCCGATTAAGCAATCCAAATCTTACTTAGAAACCTTAGCTGGCCTGAATTTGAAAGACCAGGTACTGGTGACAGATGCAGGCTCTACCAAGGCAGAAGTTGTTGCACAAGCTGAAAAGGCATTTACAGACAAGGCTGTTCGCTTTGTGGGAGGACACCCCATGGCTGGTAGTCATAAGACAGGTGCTGCAGCAGCAGATGCAACTTTATTTGAAAACGCCTATTATATTTTTACTCCTTCAGGCTTGACCACAGAAGGTGCCATGGAAGAGTTGAAAGAGCTTCTGAGTGGATTGGGATCTCGATTTATTGAAATTGATGCTGAGGAACACGATCGGGTGACTTCCCAGATCAGCCATTTCCCTCATATTTTAGCCTCGACTCTGGTCGAGCAGGCCGTAGCTTATGGGGAAGAGCATAAAATGACCCGCCGTTTTGCGGCTGGTGGCTTTCGGGATATGACACGGATTGCGGAAAGTGAGCCAGGCATGTGGACTTCTATTCTCTTGTCCAACCCTCAAGCAATATTGGAGCGGATTGTAGATTTCAAAGAACGTTTGGATCAAGTGGCTGAAACCATCCAAGCTGATAACGAAGAGGCTATTTGGTCCTTTTTCCATGAAGGGCGGAAGCACCGAAAAGAAATGCAGATCCATCAGCGTGCTGGACGAGATAGTGCCTACGATCTCTTTATCGATGTCCCTGATAAGGAAGGTGTGATCCTCGAAATCTTACAACTCTTACAAGGGATTTCATTGGTCAATATTCACATCAATGAAGAAAATCGGGAGGATATCCACGGGATTTTGCAGCTGACCTTTAAAAATGCAGAGGATCAAGAGCGGGCCCAAACATTGATCAGCCAGGCGACGTCTTATACCGTCCTTGCTCGCTAGGTCTAAAGAAGGATTTGCATCAAAAGGCCTGCTTCATTTTAGGAATATTGAGGGAAAAGAAGTATAATAGAAGTATCTTATCAGTAAAGGAGCCCATAAAATGGCAAATATTTATGATGTAGCAAACGAACTCTCTCGGACCCTGCGAGACCTTCCTGAATACAAGGCTGTCGTAGAAAGCAAAGAAGCGATTGAAGCAAATCCAGAAGCGAAAACACTGTTTGACGAATACGTCGCTTTCCAAAATCAATTGCAAGGCTTGATGCAATCCGGTCAACTTCCAACAGAAGCTGTGCAACAAGAAATGAAGGACTACATGGAAAAAATCCAAGCAAGTCCCATTGTGAATGAATTTTTCACCAAACAACAACAATTGTCTATTTATCTTGCAGATCTTGAAAAGATCATCTTTGAGCCGATTCAAGATTTATACAAATAAGATTTTCTACCAGAGTTGTGTCTTCACCTCTGGTATTTTCGTTCGCTTGAAGATGGATAAATGCTCAAAATATGCTAGGAAACATTCGCTTTTTATTCCAAAATTTTGATCAAAAATTGAATTCATGTCCCAATTATGATAGAATATGAGGAAAAGCACTCTGGAGAAGGCAATGAAATTAAGAACCAATAGCAAGGGTCTAAAGGGCACCATTCGTGTCCCTGGTGACAAATCCATCAGTCACCGATCCATTATTTTTGGAAGTCTCGCAAAAGGCGAAACTAAGGTCTATGATATCTTGCGAGGCGGAGATGTGCTTTCTACCATCCAGGTGTTTCGAGATTTAGGAGTCTCCATCCAAGATGACGGGGATGTGATTCAGATTCAAGGAGTAGGCTTTCAAGGTCTTCAAGCTCCGACCGCTCCCCTTGATATGGGCAATTCAGGAACTTCTATTCGTTTGATTTCAGGTGTCTTAGCAGGTCAGGATTTTGCTGTGACCATGGTTGGAGACGACAGCCTTTCCAAACGGCCCATGGATCGTGTGGCGATCCCACTGCGTCAGATGGGGGTAGAGATTGCTGGTCAGGGAGATCGCGATTGCCCACCTTTACATGAAAAAGGGACCCATCAGCTCAAACCGATTCATTACCGTTTGCCAGTGGCATCGGCTCAAGTCAAGTCTGCTCTCATTTTTGCGGCTTTACAGGCTGAGGGTGAATCAACGATTATCGAGAAGGAAAAGACGCGTGACCATACGGAAGATATGATTCGCCAATTTGGCGGAGAGATCCTGGTGGATGGAAAAATCATCCGCATCAAAGGTGGACAAGAGTTCCAAGGTCAAGAAGTCATCGTTCCTGGAGATATTTCCAGTGCAGCCTTTTGGTTAGTGGCAGGCCTCATCCTACCAGAGAGTGCGATTAAGATTGAAAGTGTTGGCATCAACCAAACGCGGACAGGGATTCTCGATGTGATTCAAGAAATGGGGGGAGATCTCGCCATTGAGGATCGCGATGAAAAAGCGGTCTCTGCAAGTCTCACGGTTAAGACTTCGTCCTTAAAAGGGATTCGGATTGATGGGGAGTTGATTCCACGCTTGATTGATGAATTGCCGATTATTGCTTTACTAGCGACACAGGCAAATGGTCAGACAGTGATTGCGGATGCTGAGGAGCTTCGTGTGAAAGAAACGGACCGCATCCAGGTCGTAGCAGATAGCCTCAATGCTATGGGTGCCAATGTCGTGCCAACGGAAGACGGCATGATTATCACTGGACCGACTCCCCTACATGGAGCAGAATTAGAGACCTTTGGAGATCATAGGATTGGGATGATGGTTGCCGTTGCGGCCTTATTGGTGAGAGATGGAAATGTGGTATTGGATCGAGCAGAGGCCATCAACACCAGTTACCCTAGTTTTTTTGAAGATTTGGAGACATTACTGCATGGCTAAAATTTTACTTGGTTTTATGGGAGCTGGGAAAACGACCGTTGGTCGCATTCTTGATCCAAAGTTCTATGATATGGATGAATTAATTGTTGAAGAGATCGGTATGTCGATCAATGACTATTTTGAAGCGGAAGGAGAAGCTGCCTTTCGTCATCGTGAGGCTAAGATGTTAGAGCGTTTATTGGAAAATGAAGCGGCCATCATTTCTCCTGGAGGCGGGATTGTGGTCAATCCTCATAACCGTGCACTTTTAGAAAATAATCCGCACAACATTTATCTGCGAGTAGATTTTGAAACCTTGTACAGACGGATTCAAAATGACAAAGCCATCCAACGTCCCCTCTTTTTAAACAACACCAAAGAAGAATTCAAGAAGATTTTTGATGGACGTTTACCTTTGTATGAGGATATTGCAACTCATATTGTGGATGTTGAAGACAAAACACCTGAAGAAATTGCGGAGATTATTCGATGCTTGTAGGCTATCTTGGTCCCAAGGGATCTTTTACCCATGATGTAGCCACTCATAGCTTTCCAAATTATGAACGCATTGCCTATCGGACGATTACAGATGTCATCAAGGCTTATGAGAATCAAGAGATCGATTTTGCAGTCGTCCCAGTTGAAAACTCGATTGAAGGCAGTGTCCATGAGACCCTTGATTACCTCTTTCACCAAGGAACCATCCAGGCCGTTGCAGAAGTGGTATATCCCATTAAGCAACAGCTTTTGGTGGCTAAAAAAGATCGGCCTATTCGAGCGGTTTATTCGCATCCTCAGGCCTTAGCCCAAGGGAAGGCTTTTTTAAGAGCTCATTATCCGGATGTGGCTATGGAAATGACGGCTTCGACAGCCTATGCAGCTCGCTATGTAGCTGAGCATCCGGACTTGGAAATTGCAGCGATTGCCCCTCTGGCGGCAGCTAGTGAGTATAGCTTGGAAGTCCAGGCCAGAGACATCCAAGAAATTGAGGACAATTATACACGTTTTTGGATTTTAGGGGCTAAAGAGCCAGCGATGTCGGAAACTTTAAGTCCGGCTCTTCAAAAAATAAGCTTAGCCTTAACCTTACCAAATAACTTGTCAGGAGCCCTCTATAAGGGCTTATCTACCTTTGCTTGGCGGGGGATTAATTTAACCAAGATTGAAAGTCGTCCACTAAAAACGGCTTTAGGAGAATACTTTTTCATTATTGACCTCCTAAACGAAGCGCCTGATCTCATACAGTTTGCCTATCAGGAATTAGACAGTTTGGGCATACAGACAAAAGTCCTGGGTCGATATCAGGTCTATACCTTAAAAGATAACGGAATGGAGAAAAGATGAGTAACGAATCCAACTTTCTATCTCACCACGAGCGAAAGCGATTAGAGTACTTAAACTCAAATTTTCATTATTTGAATGAACGAGAACAACTAGAATACAATTACCTGCTCAAGAAGAGCCAAGGAGCTTTTGAGGATACAGAAGCCCTTCAACCTGAGGTAGACGCCACAGAAGAAGTGCAAGGTGTGATTGCTGAACCAATTGGTGATCTCCCTGTTTACCAATCACGTAGCAAAAAGTCTAAGAAGAAAGCAGTTGCTGCGACGAGCGATATACCTAAGAAACCACTGAAAAAGATTAGTGTTAAACGGATCTTCAAATGGCTTGCATTCTTTTTATTGCTCATTATTGGTGGCATGGTCTTCATGTTTGTAAAAGGCCTGAACAGTAAGCCGACAGGGCCAGATGCCAAACCGGCTGTCGTTGAGAAATTTAACGGCAAGAAGTCGCGAGATGGGATCAATATCCTGATTTTGGGGACAGATGGTCGGATCGGTGAGAAGTCAGATGAGACCCGGACAGACTCCATCATGGTGGTCAATGTCAATAACAAAGAAGGTAAGATCAAGATGGTCAGCTTCATGCGGGATACATTGGTCCATATCGATGGAGTGAGCCAGCAAAATATTCCTGAATATGATGGCTACTACGACCAGAAGCTCAATACTGCTTTCACCATCGGGGAGCAAAATAACAACCAAGGGGCTGAATTGGTGCGCCAGATGCTTAAAGACAACTTTGACATTGATATCCAATATTACGCCATGGTCGATTTCAAGACCTTTGCGACAGCGATCGATACCCTCTTCCCAAATGGGGTCGAGATGAATGCGAAGTTTTCAACGGTTGATGGCGAAAAGGTCAGTGAAGTAGAAGTTCCAGATGATTTGAACATGAAAGACGGTGTCGTTCCGCAGCAAACCATCAAGGTTGGCAAACAACGGATGGATGGCCGGACCCTTCTCAATTACTCGCGTTTCCGTAAGGATGATGAAGGAGACTTTGGTCGGACTCGTCGCCAACAAGAGGTCATGTCCGCTATCATGCATCAGATCAAGGATCCAACCAAACTCTTTACGGGATCGGAAGCCCTTGGGAAAGTCTTTGCCATGACGTCTACCAATGTTCCTTTCTCTTTCCTATTGACCAATGGACTTGGACTAGTCGGAAGTGCTGGAAAAGGAATTGAACAAGTGACCATCCCAGAAAATGGGGATTGGGTCGATGCCTACGATATGTACGGTGGCCAAGGATTGCTCGTCGATTTCGATGCTTATAAAAAGAAATTGTACCAAATGGGACTGAGATGATATAATAAGGGGATAGGAGTTTTGGACTCCATCCCTTTTAATTTGTAGAAAGATAGAAAACGATGTTAAAGAAAAATGAAATTGTAACCGTTGAGATTGTCGATTTGACACATGAAGGAGCAGGAGTGGCTAAGGTCGATGGCCTGGTCTTTTTTGTGGAGAATGCTCTGCCAGGAGAAGTGATCCGCATGCGCGTGCTCAAGGTCAATAAGAAGATCGGCTACGGAAAAGTAGAGGAGTACCTGGAAAAATCCCCTCACCGCAATGAAGAGTTAGACCTGGCTTACTTGCGAAGCGGCATTGCCGACTTGGGCCACCTGGCTTATCCAGAGCAGCTGAAATTCAAGGCCAAACAGGTCAAGGATAGTCTCTACAAGATGGCAGGGATTTCTGATATCGAAGTGCCCTTGACCTTGGGGATGGACCATCCTGTCCAGTACCGTAACAAGGCCCAGGTCCCCGTCCGTCGTGTCAATGGTCAGGTAGAGACAGGCTTCTTTCGGAAGAACTCTCATGATTTGATGCCGATTGAAGACTTCTATATCCAAGATCCAGTCATTGACCAAGTGGTCTTGGCTCTTCGAGATTTAATTCGTCGGTTTGACCTCAAGCCTTATGATGAAAAGGAACAGTCTGGCCTGATTCGTAACCTTGTCATCCGCCGAGGTCACCATTCAGGAGAAATCATGGTCATTTTGGTCACTACTCGTCCCAAGGTTTTCCGTGTGGACCAGTTGATCGAGCAGTTGATCAAGCAATTCCCAGCCATCAAATCCGTTATGCAAAATATCAATGACCAGAATACCAATGCCATTTTTGGAAAAGAATGGCGGCTTCTCTATGGTCAAGATTACATTACTGATCAAATGTTGGGCAATAGCTTCCAAATCTCTGGCCCAGCCTTTTACCAGGTCAATACCGAAATGGCAGAGAAGCTCTATCAGACCGCCATTGACTTTGCGAACTTGAGAGCAGAGGATATCGTGATTGACGCCTACTCCGGAATTGGGACCATTGGCTTGTCCGTTGCCAAGCATGTCAAGGAAGTCTATGGCGTAGAGGTCATCCCCGAAGCAGTGGAGAATAGCCAGAAGAATGCTAGCTTAAACGGCATCAGCAATGCTCACTATGTCTGCGATACAGCTGAAAATGCCATGAAGAATTGGCTCAAGGAAGGCATCCAACCAACTGCTATCCTAGTCGACCCACCACGCAAGGGCTTGACCGAAAGCTTTATCAAAGCAAGTGCCCAAACAGGCGCTGACCGCATCGCCTATATCTCCTGTAACGTCGCTACCATGGCGCGTGATATCAAACTCTATCAAGAATTGGGATACGAATTGAAGAAAGTACAGCCGGTGGATCTTTTTCCGCAGACGCATCATGTGGAGTGTGTGAGCTTGTTGGTAAAACGCAGTTAATCCTCAAAAGGTTCACTGAACCTTTTGAGTCCCGCAAACGCACCATGTTGAGGCGGTATGACTACTTGTACGAGCTAGATAGTAGCGAAGTAGAAGTAGATGATCTGCCCATGGGACAAGGTGAGACCGAAGGTCGAGAAGGTGCCCTGGAGTATAGCTGTCGTAGAGTAAGGAGTTTACGACGAAATGATACGGTAAGTCCGAACCGCTGAGTGTGTGACTCTACTCTTCCGATCTGAGACAGCGAAAAGTAGAAGGGTATGGTATTGGTATCAATCAATGAGTAACAAAGTAACAGCATGATTCGAAACATTTGCTTGTAATTTGCGGAGGAACATCAATATGGATGGAATAACAAAAGATTCTATAAAAACGGCTGAACTAATGAAACAATTATGGCCCCAATTGACCGATAAAGAAGCTATTGATGAAGTAAAAAAATATACGAATGGCAAAAATACTGCAATCTTTACAGAAGTTAAAGGTGACACAATTGTAGGGTTAGCACTATGTTCACTCAGATTTGATTATGTTGAAGGTTGTAAATATAGTCCTGTTGGATTCTTAGAAGGGATTATTGTCGACGAGGAATATCGTTTAAAGGATATTGCTAAAAATCTCTGTGCAAAATGTGAGGAATGGGCGAAAAATAAAGGATGTAAGGAATTTGCAAGTGACTGTACTTTAACTAATACGGACTCTATAAGATTTCATCTCAATATTGGATTTCAGGAGGCAAATAGAATTATTCATTTTAAGAAGAAATTATAATTTCAGAACGTGGTCAAAATTTATGTATCTTTAGGAAGTGTAAAAGAATGGACGGACTACGAATTACTTTTCATTAGTTAAGAATATAGTAATGTTGTAAAGTTAATCGAGGAGTTATTGGTGGATTTTAGTAGTAAGATAGCCATAAATAAAGGCTGGTCAGATGATAAAAAATATTGTGTGACAGATCAAAAACAGCAAAAATATTTCTTGCGTGTTTCTGATAAGGAGAAGTTAGATTCTAAAAGATTTGAATTTGATATGATGGAAAAAGTAGCTTCTCTTGGAGTTCCGATGTGTAAACCGATTAGCATAGAACTCTGCGATGACGAAGTACATTCTTTACACGAATGGATAGACGGGAAAGATGCTCGAGAAACCATTTTAACTATTTCGAAAGAACAACAATATACTTATGGAGTAGAAGCGGGAAGAATCCTTCAAAAAATTCATTCACTCCCTGTTACAGAAGTTCGTGAAGATTGGGAGGTCTTTTATAATCGAAAAATTGATGACAAAATCAAAAAATACAAAGAATGTCCCGTTCAATACGAAAATGGTCAGATTTTTATTGATTATTTAAATGCAAATCGAGAATTGTTAAAAGATAGACCTCAGGTTTTCCAACATGGAGATTATCATATCGGGAATTTCATGATTGGTGAAGATTGTAAAATTTATATCATTGACTTTGATCGATTTGATATCGGAGATCCTTGGGAGGAATTCAATCGTATTGTATGGTCTGCTCAAGTCTCTCCCTTTTTTGCATCTGGTATGATAGATGGATATTTTGATGGTAAGGTTCCAGAATTATTTTGGAAACTTCTTGCCATCTATATTCTAAATAACATAGTTGGTGCTCTGTCATGGGCTGTACCATACGGAGCTGAAGAAATAGTAGTAATGCAACATCAAGCTAAGGAAATTTTAGAATGGTATGATGATATGAAGCAAATCATTCCTAGTTGGTACTTGAACAAGAAGAAGACTGAATAATGTAAACGTTGGAATATCAATTTGGGAAAATATGCCACAATTATTTGCTCAAATTCAAACTCATCTAACTATTTTTATTACAAATGATTTTTATCACTACAGGTTGGAGTGGTACTGTAAGGAGTTTAAACATGAAATTCCATGAATTTGGTGATAAGAATTTGCCTCCTATCTTACTGATACATGGCGGTGGCAGTTCTTGGTGGAATTATCTTCGTCAAGCACGGATCTTATCAAAAGACTACCGTGTTATTCTACCCACGCTGAATGGGCACGGTGAAGAATATCAACTCGATTATGTTTCTACGGAAGATTCTGCTTTGGAGATCCTAGACTATGTCAAAGCAAACTGTGGTGGGAAGTTGTTTGCGATTGGTGGTGTTTCACTTGGAGGTCAAATTGCCATGGAGCTTTTGTCATTAGACAGCGAGATAGCTGAGAAGACCACCATAGATGGAAGTCTCTGTATTCCACAACCAAGGTTAGCTAAAATCAGCATCTTTCTAGTAGTTCTATTTGGTAAACTGATGTTCAGTAAATTCTCTTGCAAACTTCAATTAAGCATAATGGACAAACTCTATCCTAAACTGGCTTATCCAGAGGAAATAAAAGCACATTATTTGGAGGATCTCCCAAGGACGCCTATCAAAACATTGGTGACCATTTACAAAACCTATATGGGGCGTTACAAGTTGAAGGACACAATTTCTGCTAGTAAGGCCCAGGTTCTGTATATCTACGGTGAAAAAGAATTAAACTGTGTGAAAGCATCGGCGAAATTATTTCAGCAGCTACATCCCAACACGATCCTGTATGAAGCAAAGGGCTATAACCACGGCTATTTATCAGCTTATCTACCTCAAGAGTGGGTTGATTTGGTGGTACCATTTTTAAAGAGCGATCCATTGGAAATCTGATATGCTGTAAGGAGGAATCTTATGCTTGGAGCAATAGTTGGAGACATTGTAGGTTCTGTTTATGAATGGGACAACATTAAAACGAAAGACTTTCCATTATTTCGTGAGGATTGTTTTTTCACAGATGACACGGTTATGACTTGTGCTGTTGCAGAAGCCATTATGAATGGCGGTCAGAAGGATGACTTTATTGACGCCATGAAAAAATATGGTAGGATGTATCCCGATGCAGGTTACGGTGCAAGATTTGGGAATTGGGTTGATGGCGACGATCGAGAACCTTATAATAGCTTTGGCAATGGCTCAGCCATGCGTGTTTCTCCATGTGCCTGGACCATGGATTGTAGTTTCTGTGCACGAACGGGAGCCTGGCCGTCCAGAAGAGCTCTTGCACGACTTTCTGCAGAGGTGACTCATAACCATCCAGAGGGGGTCAAAGGGGCTATGGCGACGTCTGATGCTATCTTTATGTGTCGTTATTACTTTGGAGGTTACAGTGGCGACTATGGAAAACCGATCAACGATAATCCTACAGAGTGTAAGAGACTCATCAAGGAACACATAGAACAAGAGTATGGATATAATCTTTCTCAAACACTAGATGAAATTCGTCCTACTTATCGTTTTAATGAAACTTGCCAGAATACGGTACCTCAGGCCATCATTGCCTTTCTTGAAAGTACAGATTTTGAAGATGCTATTCGAAATGCGATTTCTCTTGGTGGGGATAGTGATACTCTTGCTGCTATCACAGGAAGTATCGCCGAAGCAGCTTATGGAATCCCTGATTGGATAAAGGACAAGGCCTATACCTATCTAGATGAGCCTTTAAAAGATGTGCTTAGCCGATGGGAGCAAGAAGTTTCAATAACATAACAGAGATTAGTAAAAACAACCAAAAACACTAAAGCGACGGGATAAGTAACAATCTCGTCGCTTTTGCTTAAAAGTTAATGTTGCCATGGATTTATTCAGGCACCTAGTTAGATTTTTGCTGATTCAAGAGGAGGATACAAGTCATTACTGAGATACAGGATACAAGAATCAGATACCAAAGGTTTTCAAGACCAAAACCATAATCGACCATCAATCGGAATCCCCAAGAAGCGGGGGAAAGACGCCCTATTGCTTGGAGAAAATCAGGCAGTAAGGTGATGGGAAACATGATTCCTGAGAGCATAATTGATGGTAAAAAGATAAGTTGTGCTATCATGGTCAGCTTTGCTTGATTATTAACAGTAAGGCCCAGTATACTTCCGATACTCAACGATACAAAAATGTAGATGGCAAGCGCGAGAAAGAATAAGGGAAATTGACTTGGTAGATTTGCTTTAAATAAAATTGGAGCAAGTAGTAGGATCACCATGCAGGTAATCATTAAATGAAGAAAGGCAGAGAGAACCATTGTCACCAATCCTAAATGAATAGGCACACCATTTGCTTTATAAATCTTTTTTATGTCGCTTCCGTATGTTTCAATCAAGGAAGGCGGTAAGCCGAGAAAGGCCCCCATGGAAACACTCATGACAATCATTGACTGTATGAGTGTGCTTTCCATATCAGGTATAACGGAAGTAAAAATACCACCCATGAGAAGAAAGAAAATAAGCGGTACAACATAGTAAGTAACCAGGAGAGACTTACTTCGTATGTCCAATTTCCACTGTAATGCTAGGCTATATAAAAAACCATTCATTCCGATCCCCTCCTTGCCATTTCGATGAAATGCTGCTCCAGTGTGCCACGATCCACCTTAATATCCAGTATTTGGATATGTTTCTGTTTGCATTCTTCCAATAATGAAATCAAAGTGTCCTCGATCGTATCTGTTTCAAAAGATTTCTCTCCGTCCTGGGTCTTTAAATGGATGAAATAGTTTCTTCCCAACCTGTCTGTCAGTTCTGAAGGAGTACCACAAAAGACAATCTTTCCACTATTCAAAATAGCAATGCGGTCACATAAGGTTTCAACTTCGGCCATATCGTGGCTTGCCAAAACAATTGTCTTGCCCTGTGATTTGAGCTTTCGGATTTGTTCATGGAGGGATAGTCTTCCTTCAACATCAAGTCCCGCTGTCGGTTCATCGAGAAAAATAATATCCGGATTACTGATAAGTGCAAGAGCGAGATGTAGTCTTCTTTTTTGTCCCGTGGATAATTGCAGGTATTGTAACTTCTCAATTTTTTTTATTTCCAGAGCTTTAAGCATATCATCATCAATTTTTGTATGATTCCATTTTGCAAAGAGCTTTATCGCTTCCATGGGTTTGATATGGGCGGGCAAAGAAGATGACTGCAGTTGAATTCCCATTTTGCCGTTTACAACAATAGTGCCTCCATCATATTTTCTCAGTCCTTCGATACATTCAAGTGTTGTTGTTTTCCCAGCTCCGTTCACTCCGAGCAGAGCAAAGATTTCTCCTTGTTTGATTTGAAAATCGAGACCTCTAAGAACCAATTTGCTACCATAACTTTTCTTTAATCCAGAAATCTTTATCGCGTCTTTCATGGTTCCACCTCCTCAAAGGGATTTGTTCCAAGCCTTGAAAAATAGAGTTGTAGGGCGGGTCCTATATAGTCATTGACTATTTTTTGCTTTTCTTCCCAAGCGTTTGAGGCTGTGTCGATAGTACCAACTTCCATCAACTTAGGAAGCATGCTCATATCACCATTCGTAAACTCCATAATCAAGCCCCAGTATTCTTTCACAACCTGTTGGCTTTGTTCGCTTTCAGCCGGTACGTCTTCTTTTTGAAGCTCTACGATTTGATCACTTAGGCGGTTCAATCTGTCCATAAAGTCTTGTCCACTTTTCTTGTCAAATCGACTGCGTATCTGGTCGAGCGTATCATCATCAAAGCGCTTGATAAGAGAGTAGGAGTCATTCTTCATCTGTAGATTGACGATGATGTCTGCATACTTCTTAAAATTGACTGTCTGTATTTTCAAAACTTCTGCCTTTAACTGCTCTATTGCGACCAAAGAATCCTTAAGTTGTTCAATATTTTTACGAAGAATATCTGCTTGCTTTGTAAGAGCATTGGCAACATCATCAGGTGTTTTCAAAGAGATCAAACGCCCCTTTATATCCTTGAGAGAAAAACCTAATGATTTTAAAGACAATATCTGATGGAGTAGCACTAAGTCTTTATCGGTATAAAGCCTGCGACCTCCCTCACTTTCTGCCGATGGGGAAAGCACCCCTTCTTTATCATAGTATTGTAAAGTACGGACGGTAACCCCCATTTTCTTAGCAAGTTCCCCAACTGTCATAAATCCTTCCGGTATTGCTCTGTATTTAGCCATCATTACCCACCTCCTCATACCTATTATACATCGTTACGTAAGGTCATGAACAAGGATTTTTAATAAAATCTAAACTGTAAAGCTTTTAGTATTAATGAAGAATCTCATAAAAAATATAGACTTGATGAATTGGTGAGCTTGTTTTCTATTTCAAAAGGTTATTTGGTCCAATAATAAATATCTGATATGTGAGTGGAAACGTGTTATAATTGAGGATGAGACAAGAGGAGGTAAGCTGGTGAAATTTTTAGCAATCAATCCTATTTAGTAAAAAGAATGCTTGAATCTCTATCCTCACGTGTTGAGTATATTAGTTTGCTAAAAAACTATCTTCTATCTAAATATTGAAAGGATTAATGATGTATCTATTAGAATTGTACCAAAACAATTATTCAAAAGATTTAGTCGTGTTTGATTCTTTAGAAGAGGGAAGAGCCTTTGTAGCGCAAATCCCGGGATATACTTTAGAAAAAGAATATAGTTTTGATGTGGAGTATTTTAATCCAAAAAATCTACCGGATTATATGGAGATTGTCTTCAATGGAAATATTGTCCCTTTATCTAGATTTTCGTTTAATTCTGAGGAAAATGTGGACATTATTTGGAAAGAAATTTCGAATCTATCCGTTAAAAACGATAAAATGATCGAAGGAGCTACAAAAATCGATGCTTATGTCGTGAATAACGATGAAGTGAAAGCTTATGTCGAAGCCAGAGAAGCAAACTTCCGCAAGGCAAAAGCATTCCTAGAAAACAAAGGGTATGAAGTTGACAGAAGCTTTTTCGGAAGTGAAGACGGCGAAGCGATTCTCTACAGAAAACGCGGCACCGAAGATTGGCACTTCTTATGCCACTTAGACCCGCTGTTTGTAGAGATTGAAGATGTCGAAGAATATGTGAAAGAAGCGATGGAAGATATTCAATAGTCAAACAAAGTTCTTTGTGAGTGTATGCAACTGCTTGAGTAGACGGATTGAGCAGTAAAGAGAAACATCTAGCACTATCTAGCTTCTTAAGGAGAAATATCTATCATGAAAATGGAAATCAGGAAAACCTATCTTGTAAAATAAGATTATCGCCTTAATTCCTCAGGATATGATTAAACGAATTCCATTTTTTGTTAGAAAACATGCCATTACACGTACTGTTAAGAGAATCTCGCTCGAGTATCCAGACTTGTATGCTGTAGCTGAACAAGAAGGCCAACTTCCTTAAAAGGAAGCTCAAGAATTGCGACAAATTCTTACAGATATTTTCCAAGAGAAAATGAACAAGCATAAGATTAAATAAGTTTTGAGAGTTATCGATAAGATGTCGATTGAGCATTAGGAGTTGAGAATGGCTATTGATGGCGTTAAAATCATTGACAGTGATCAAGGGTATGACATTTACAATGAAGTAGTCGGTCGCTATAGAGACGGTGAACATGTAGCGAATATCATCAAGGATATTCTCGATGCGGAAAAAGATTACTGTCAAACAGACTTTTTTACAGAAATTTATTGGACTGCTCTTGCCTACTCACTGTGGAAGATTGGTCACCTGACAGACGATATCAGAGATAAAACCTTGGAGCTTATCAAAAAAGGGGCTGATCCATTTTGGTTGGAAATAGATTCAAAGGCTTTGAAGCAAAGGCAAAAGGTCTTGGATAAACTTGCTATCCATTTGCAAACTGAAAATCCTAGACCTCTAAAGGTCCTCAAGACCAAAGCTAAACGCAAACCCTACTTTGTAGAAGGGGATCTCCTTACTGTTAAGTTCCAAGATGAGTATGGTCTTGTCTTTGTGTCTATGGTTGAGCAGAGTCCTAGAAAGCTTGAGTATCATCTGGCTTGCACGCGCCTCTTACAGACAAAAAAGCCCACCATCGATGATTTTTTGACCAGTCAAATCTCCTGTAAGATGGACAATACAAAGTTTGCTCTCGTTACAGACTGCTGGTTCAATCACAAAGATTTAGGGCAATTATTAGAAAATATTGAAAAAATTGGACAGGTGAAACTTAGACCTTTTAGTCTTTGGATGCTAGCACCTGCCCAAAATTTAGAAGATATTTATGAAGAAATCACTAGAGATAAAGGTTCCTTTGGCCTTAGATTCATCGAAAGCTATAAACTTGTCGACGATATTTTTCCAGTTTAATGCTTATGTGATAAAGGGGTTAATGGTCAATCATTCCCATTGACTATGCTGGGCCCTGACACCATAACTATCTAGGGAACCATCTGAATTGAACTTGGCTTCAATCCGATATCTTTTCCAGAGGTCGTAATCTGCTGTTTGGATGGTTAGGATAAAGTTGGCATCGGTGTCAGAGACACTATAATCAGCCGGATCTAGTTGAAAGATATCGATTAATTTTCGTGTTTGAAAATCTTGGAGCTTGAGATTTGCTAGCTTGACATGATTGATGGAAATTTTTTCTAGTTGCTTGTTATCCTTGGGTGTTCTGTAATAGGTGATGACGCAGTTTTTGAGCTGATCAGTATCTTTACCTGTGGGAGTGAGGCTCATAAAGCCAAAGGACTGATTATCCCGCTTGACTTCAAGAAGCTGACCGTAGTAGAAGTGGTCGTTCTTGGGATTTGTGATGGAAGTCTCTGGACTTTTATCTTCAAAGCTAAAGCCTTGGTCCAAAAGTTCGGAAGCCTTGGTCTCACCGATAATAACAGTGGTATCTTGAATGGTTACTGGAACAGGTTGAGCTGGAAGGCCACTCATCATCATGCAAAACATAAAAACATAACTTGTTAAAAAAGCTGTCCCGACAAAAGCGTTGGTTGATGCATAGACATGACTGTTATGAAAGTTTTTGCTTATAGCCAGTACAACAAATTTACCAAGACTTTTTAAAACCATACTAACAAGTACGATAAAAAATTGTTTTTTCAAACATTCATAAATGGCTTGAGGAAAGCTATTACCATGATAGTAGAAGACAGCCAATACCAGTAGATTTACGATTAGATAGATTAGCAAGAACCAATGAATCTCTTTAATGGCATTGGCATCAGTGATTTCTTCATAGTCAACGTGAATTCTACCTTGAATGGCATGGCCAAGTTTATAGATCCATTTTGGGACATCTTTCCCTTGTCTGACCGCAACTATGAGTCTGATATAGAGATAGATAGTAAAGGATAAGGATAGAAAGAAAAGAGCATAAAACCCTAAAACAATACTAGTGAACATGACTATTCCCTCTATTTAACATTCAATAAAACAATTTCTTAGCTCCATTATAGCATTTTCTATAGAAATAAAGCTAAAAACATCAGTATTATCTTACAAGATTCAAAGGAGAAAAATCATGGGAATGATTGCCAATTATCAATATTTACCAGACAATGAATTAGAACAAATAAAAGGTCTTTCCAATCAAGAAGATGACTTATTAGATTTTTCTGAGGATTCCACTGATAGTCATGATATCTTACTAGATATTGACAAAATGTGGGATGCTCTTCTCTTTGTCATGACAGGATTTAGTAGTTCAGAATTTTTGGATGACAATCCGTTGAGAGAAGCTGTTTTAGGGGTGACTCCTCTAGAGGATGTATCTGAATATATCGCCTATACTGAAAAATCGAGAATTGCGGCTATCAGTCAAGCTTTAGAAGAATTTGATATGGACAAGGCTTTGAAAGACTTTAGTATGGAAGCATGCAAGAAAGCCGACTTGTATCCTGATATTTGGGATTATCTTGAGGAAGAGGAAGAAATCAAGGATGATATTTTAACCTGCTTTGTCAAAATGAAAGACTTTTACAAAAAGATTATGGAGCTCAATGGAAATGTCCTGGTCACTATTTGTTAGATAGTTTATTAAACATTCCTAAAAGAATAAAACTGCTTGAGGTAATAAATGAACAAAGAAGATTTATTGGCATTATGGAAGGGAATAAACTGGGAAAAACATGAATCGGGGATCTATTTTCTAGGGCGATATCTAAATAAAGACATAAATATTTATTTTACAGGTTACTGTGAACAGGATTTAGTCTTATTATCAGATGATTTGATGACTAGTTTATATAGAAACTTGGAACACCTTGATAAAAAAGCTCAAAAGGTTATCCATGATAATTGGCCTGATAAAGCAGTTACAGAACTGGAATTAAGGGAGTTAATCTTGGATAAAAGTAGTTCTTATGGCGAATTTGCTCTAGGTTATGATGCCGGTGTCTCTCCAGCTGGAGCCCTTTATCTTTTAGTGAAATTCGATAAATATTTTCAAGCTGATAGAGAGCTTGTGTATGAAATTTACTAACTGTCTGACAATAAGAGGTTAAAATCAGGTGATGAAATGAAAGATTTATATAAAGCAATGTTAGGCTTAAATGGTATTGTCCTTGTTACCATTTGTTAAGATTTTATGTCATCCATTAGGAAGGTGGTCAGATGAATCCATATTTACAAGAATATATCACTCGGACAAGGGAATACCATGCTAAAGATGGAAATTCTTCCAGTGTTGCGGAACTCTATGATTTGGCTGATGAATTAGCTAAGTCTGAGGATTTAGAAGCTAAAAAAGTCTTAGTTGACCTCTATGACCAATTGGGTCTCTACACTAGTGCCTATAGCTTATTTACCGAAATCTTAGATAAACCAGACCGAAAACAATTAAAGAAACTGAGCCGTTTACAAGAAATGAGTCAGAGTCATGGCGATCGTTTTGCCCTTCCTCGTCCTCTAAGAAAAGAAGAGAAGAAGCAAAGACAGGACTTGTTAAAAAAATTGCCTCATTTTCTCTATCATCCAGATCCGTTGGCTACAGGTTCATTTGTTGAAGGAGAAGCCAAGGTTTGTCCATCTTGTGGGAAAGAAAGCAATGTTTATTATGCTCTTAGACCCTACAGTATTGAAGAGATAGAACATCTCTGCCCAACTTGCATTGCAAATGGTCAAGCAGCTAAGAAATTCGATGCGGAATTTATCCAAGATGCCGAGTGGCAGGGTGAATTGGATCCAGAAAAGAATCAGCTGCTTTTTTGTCAGACTCCAGGCTACTCTAGTTGGCAGGGAGAATATTGGCTTTCTTGTTGCCAAGATTATTGTGCTTACTTGGGTACAGTTGGAACTCGAGAATTGAAGGCCATGGGAATCGCTGAGCAAGTCTTGGCAGACTATGAAGTGCGTGAGGAATATCAAGAGGTAGAAGACTACTTGGTAAAAGACGGGCCTATCTGTGGTTATTTGTTTAGATGTCTACATTGTCAAAAATACCAGATCTGGGTTGATGCAGATTAATTCGAAATGTGATTCGCTATGAAAATTAAAGAGAAGACTATGGAAGAACTAGAATTATTCGAAGCCGCCTCCAAAGATTTATTAGATACTATACAGGGATTTAAAGACAATCTATCTGTTCAATTTCCCCTATTAGATAGTGATAACTGGCAGTATGATAAGGGATCGATAAAAGTTTGTAAGGCTGATGAGTCAGGATTCAAAAAAAGATGTAGGGTCGGAATCAGCTACAACTTGAAAGTCTCCCTATTAAACGAAGATGCCGAGCAAATCTGGTTACTGTTTAAAGACTGGTTCAATACTAGCAGATTGAGTCAAGTTGAAAGAAATCCTAATAATGAGGATTTGGGAAGATATGTCTTCTTAGCAAGTTCCCCTCTAGGTGATCAGGTAGATTGTTCCATTTATTTGCCTAATGAGTGGAATATCCCTCAGATTAGCTTTTCAGGCTATCTAACAGCTCGTTATAGGGCTTGTGATCTTGATAAATAGCAAGAATAAGATGGAGGTTTTTAGAGATGAGAAAGATTAATTGGGACAAGATAAAGACTCGCTTAGATGCCTTGCTAGTCATTGACGAATATCTGACAGATCCGAGTGAGGATTGGCTCAGACTCGTGATTAAGACTGAGGAAGACTATGGAGTCCGCTATCTTATTGATAATGGATCTGGTGATTCTTTAGATGTGATTTCGACTGATAAAATGATCCTTATAAAAGGCTTTGATCATGAAAGTAGTTTAAGCCAGTTTGGTGCTGACGAGTGGAATCAAGATATCATCGATAGTTTTTATAAAGGACTGGATGAAAAGTATATCTCACTTTATTCAGAAGAACAAAAAGATGAAACAACCTTCTTTATCTGGTATGACGGTCACGCGCATCAACAGACTTACCAAGATCAGGATGGCGGAGAATGGTTGCTATCTTACCTCTTTGATAGCTTTGAGAGATTTCATGAGTTTGTGACTGACTATTATGAAATTACCGTAGATGAAGCCTTGTTAAGTAAACTATACAATCATGGATATCTTTCAGAAGTAGAATTGGAGCAATTAATTCATAATTCCTAGATTAGACAAAAAATCAGACTTATTCTTGTTTGGATAGGCCCTTAAAGCGATGGGATAAGTACATCTCAGTAAACTAATATGTACAGTGAGAAAGGATTTCCCTATGGGATTTTTCGATAGATTTAAAAAGAGAGATGATAGTTATAAAAGAGAAAAAGTTATAGAGGTTATCACAAATATTTTAAAAGATATTCACTTAAAAAATTATAAAGATATAAAGAATTATGTTGACGAATTTGAGATTGACGATTTAAATGAATTCTTTGGATATGTTGAAAAAACACTTGAATTAAATGATTTTGACACGATTGATGAATATGGAGTGGCATGTAATTTCCATCCACCTTATGAGTATTCTCAATTGGAGATTTATGATTATAATGACCATTCTGGGTTTGCCGTTGACTATGAGATGACTTCTAATTCAGAATTAGTGGATATGACCCTTCAATTAGAATTTTTATATACCAAAGATGGCTATAAGGTGAGATTTCTTAATATTGATTCAGATTAGTAAGGACCCCCATGTTAAAATCGAATAAGCTAATTATTTTTTTAATTTCTCTACCTTTTCTGATGGTCATTATTTTCTATTCTCTTAGTGAGCATCCTGGATACAGTGATGATGGGAATTTCGTCAGAAATCATGAGGCTGCTATTAAGAGTGAGATCATCGCACACTTAGCCCAGGAAAAGCAGGACATAGAATCTGTAACCTTATTACCAAATACTGCTAGGGGCGAGTATGATAATGGTGGTGATGTGAGTGGACATTACCATATCTATTTTACAGCCTACGTCAATCATAATCGCGAACGAACGATAAGCGTAGAACTATTCTTCCCCGATGCCAGCATTCCCCCATTTACCTTGTTTCCTCCCAACCCTTATAAAGACAAGGGAAAAAAGATGTCCAATTGGTTGATGGGGAATATTGAAGTATCGGAAGAAACCTCTAAATAGAAATAAGAACAAGTCATGATGAATAGAATAGTAGACGAACAGATCACTCTTATTCCCTATTATAGGAATGATGCCATCTCCCTTCTTTGGTATCAAGATAGTGAGGTTTGCAAACAAGTGGATAATACTGATCAGATTTACGATGTAACAAAACTTCATAAAATGTATGATTACCTAACTTCACATGGTTCTTGCTATTATATCCAATATGAGGGAGTGTTAGTTGGAGATGTGACACTTCAAGATAATTCAGAGCTTTCTATAGTGATCAGCAAAGAGTATCAGAATTTACAGATTGGAAGACGATGTATTTCTGAAATGATACAACTGGCCAAAGAGAAAGAAATGGTACAGGTCTCTGCTCAAATTTATCCTTTTAATACTCAAAGTCAAAGAATGTTTTTGGCTTTGGGATTTCAGAAAGTAGATGAAGAGTGGTATGAATATCAGTTGCTTTAGAATAGGTGTGTATCATTTTATGTATTTAAATAATAGTCTGTATTTTGTACACTAAAGAAATTTAAAGTAAAAATAAAGTCATTATAAAATCTAATTGAAATAAGAGAAGAAATTATCTATCTTCTATGTCTGTAACCGCTTTTTTTGCTATAATAATACTAGATAGTAATGTAGGAGTTCCAATCATGGTTACAAAAAGGTTTTTGAAAAATGTTATTGTTGCGATGGTCTCGGTATTTATATCCTTGGCTTTTGTTCAAGGTGTTCAAGCCCAGCAAACTGGACTTGATTACCAGAGTCTTCATCTACTGCCTTTTAATGGCAGTAAGCAGCTTGTACTGGGGGATTTTGATCATTTAGGTCGTGCTACCTCAGCCCATATTCAGCTGCAGGACAAGGATGAGCCAAAGAAAAAAAGAGAACCACGTCTCAACTATAATCCGGTTGGTTGGCACAATTATAAGATTGCCTATGGAAACAAAGGGAAGAAGGCCTGGCTGTTCCATCGAGGGCATCTGATTGGCTATCAATTTAGTGGCCTGACCAATGAAGGGAAAAATCTGGTTCCTCTAACTGCATGGACCAATACGGGGAATTATAAAGGGACAGCGGATAGTAATGTGGAAGGTATGCTTTACTACGAGAAACGGCTCGATAGCTGGCTGGCCACACACCCCAATTATTGGCTGGATTATAAGGTGACGCCTGTCTATACGGGGGATGAATTGATCCCTAGGCAGGTGACCTTGCAATATGTTGGAATTGATCGAGATGGCAATCTTCTGCCTATCAATTTAAGTAGTTCCAAAGAGTCGGTAGATGCTTATGGGATCACCACCGTTACCTTGGATAACTATTCTAAGAACGCGACCATTGATTATCTGAAGGGAACCGCCAAGCCATCTTTAGTGCCGACGGAACCAAGTAGTCAACCACAACCAGCCAGTCCTTCTGTAGAGACGCAACCAAGTCAAGCCCCTCAACCTAGTCAGCCAGCAGTGCCTGCACAGCCCGTTCAACCTGTAGAGCCTGCAGCGCCAACTCGTCAACTGGCTCCAGTTGTTTATGTGGCCAGAAATGGAAGTGCTGATGTTTATTGGTACTCTTTGGACAGTATGCCTCGCAATACCAATTTCTCTAAGGTGGTTCAGATGTCAGAAGAGCAAGCGCTAAATCTTGGAAAAAGGCATACAAGTAAGGAATGAGTATCAGTCATTTAGATGATGAGAAAGCCCAATTGTTGGGCTTTTTGTGTTGCATTACAATCTTAAAAAGCTAGTAATCTAAAATGATCTCTCAGAATCTTGCAAACGTTTTTATAAAGTAGTATACTAGAAATAGTTTATGGAATCGTTTGCATAAAACGGTAAATGATGAAAAGAGAATATAGTAGGAGACGAGACAGATGGAATTAACAGCAATTTATCACCGGCCTGAATCGGAGTACGCCTATCTTTATAAGGATGGCCAGCTCCACATTCGCATCCGGACCAAGAAAGAAGATATCAAACGGATTGTCTTACACTATGGGGATCCCTTTATTTTTATAGAGGATCTTTATGAGGCAACTAAGGAAATGGACAAGGTGATGACCGATGACCTCTTTGATTATTGGCAAGTGTCTGTATCTGTCCGCCATGCACGAATCCAGTACCTCTTTGAATTAGAGGACACAGCGGGAGAGAAGACCTTGTATGGGGATCGGGGTGTGGCAGCCTACACCGAGGAGAACCTGGACTTTGTCATGAACGGCTTTAAGCTTCCCTTTATCCATGAGATTGATGGGTGTGCTGTTCCAGATTGGGTGGCGCAGACGATTTGGTATCAGATTTTTCCTGAGCGCTTTGCCAATGGGAATCCAGCCATTTCCCCAGAAGGCGTCCGCCCTTGGGATGCCTCTATTGCTCCTCAAGTATTGGATTTCTTTGGTGGTGATTTGCAAGGGATCATCGATCATCTGGACTACTTGCAGGAGTTAGGAATTACAGGGCTCTATCTTTGCCCGATTTTTGAATCTCCGAGCAACCACAAGTACGATACCATTGATTATTTTGAAATTGATCGACATTTTGGAGATAAGGAGACCTTCCGCCAGCTAGTGAAAGAGGCCCATGCGCGTGGGATGAAGATTATGCTGGATGCCGTCTTTAACCATATTGGCTATGATTCCCCCCAATGGCAGGATGTGGTCAAATACGGGGAGGATTCGATTTACAAGGACTGGTTCCATATCAAAGAGTTCCCTGTCTCCTCAGAAAATCTGTGGAATAGTCGCGACTTGTCTTACCATACTTTTGCCTTTGCAGGCTATATGCCTAAGCTCAATACGGCTAATCCTGAGGTGAAGGCCTATCTCTTGAAGGTGGCGACTTACTGGATTGAAGAGTTTGATATTGATGCTTGGCGACTGGATGTGGCCAATGAGATCGACCATCAATTCTGGCGGGATTTCCGTAAAGCGGTCTTGGCCAAGAAGCCGGATCTCTATATCCTCGGGGAAATCTGGCATTCGTCCCAACCTTGGCTCAAGGGCGATGAGTTCCATGCGGTGATGAACTATCCCCTCTCTGAAAGTATCAAGGATTATTTCCTGCGGGGGCATAAGGAGACCCAACGCTTCATTTGGGAGATCAATAGCCAGTCTATGTACTACAGGCAGCAGATTTCTGAGGTGATGTTTAACCTCTTAGACTCGCATGATACAGAGCGCATCTTGACGACGGCCAAAGGCGATCTTCAGTCTGTCAAGTCTGCTCTAGCCTTCCTTTATCTGCAACGGGGTACGCCCTGTATTTATTATGGAACGGAGCTAGCCCTCATCGGTGGTCCAGACCCTGATTGCCGCCGTGTCATGCCATGGGAGCGCGTGTCAGCGGACAATGACATGCTCAACTTTATGAAGGACTTGATCCAGCTCCGAAAAGAAGTAGCAGGCATGATTCAGTATGGTAAAGTGAGTCTGGAAGAAGTAGAGCCGGATGTGGTGGCAGTTGAATGGCAGCATGAAGGTAACATGCTCAAAGCCTACTTTAACCAGTCGAAGAAAGACTTTGTCTTAGAAAGAGGACAGGCAGATCTGATGAGTCTTGGAAGCATTTCCGATGATCGCTTGATCATTCAGCCAAATGGCTTTGTTATTTATAGGGAAAATTAGTAAGAAAGAAGATTGCAATTGAGAGATTGCAGTCTTCTTTTTATAAATGGTTGGTTTATGGTTGTCAGTATAGTATAATAGTAGCAAATGATAAAGGAGGAGACGGTGATGAAGATGTTAGCAATCAATCCTATTTCGTTTAAAAAAAGAATGATGGAATTTCTATTCGATTACCTTTTCATTCTAGCTTATTTAGTTTTTCTGTTTATAGTTTCTATGCTTATTTACATCATTTTTTTTAATGGCGTCCCAGAGTTTACAGAAATTCAGTCGCAGTGGCTTGTATTTTTAACCTCTATTTTGCCAATCACCCTCCTGTTCACATACTTGGATTATGCAAAAAATGGGAGTTTTGGGAAGGTAAAAGCAGGACTTGAACTGGTCTACCAGAAAAAAACAGTGCAAGCTAGCTTGATTAGAAACGTCATCAAATTTTTACCTTGGCAACTCGGTCATATGGGCACGATTCATGGCGTCTATAGTGAGTTTGACGTGTTATCCATTATCCTCTCTAATTCGGCGACTCTCCTCGCAGTTTTGCTACTGGCAATGACGCTGTTTCGGAAAGATAAGAGGCATCTAGGTGACCTGCTAGCCCATACGCAAGTGCAACTAAAAGAAGAATAGGGTAGAGATTGTTTATCCTATCCTTAAAGAAAAAGACTAACATAGTTAGGAAGTATCTGTATGAATGAGATCGTTGAGTTTACAAATCTTTGTATGGTAAGAGACGGCGATAGAGTTCTTGTTATGGATCGTAAAAAAGAGGACTGGCCAGGCATAACCTTTCCTGGTGGTCATGTCGAAGCGGGAGAATCATTTACGGAAGCAGTAATCCGTGAAGTGAAGGAAGAAACTGGCTTAAGGATTGCTTCTCCCCAGATTTGTGGAATGAAAGATTGGGTAGAAGACGGCATTCGTTATGTAGTTCACTTTTATAAGACAGAAAAGTTTGACGGAGACTTAATATCCTCTGAAGAGGGGGAAGTCTGGTGGGAGGACCTGAAAGAATTGCCAAATCTAGACCTCTCTCTAGATATGGAGGATATGCTTCGTATCTTTCTTGAAGAAGACCTGTCTGAATTTTTCTACTACCAAGATGGAGAAGATTGGAAGTACGATTTAAAGTGAATTTGGATACTGATTCTTCTAATAATTAACTTGATAACTTTTTTTAGCAGTTAACCCAATGGTTGGCTGTTTTTCTTTTTATAAAAAACTGATATATTCGTGGAACCTTGTTATAATAAAGGAGGGAAGTAATAGGAAAATGATCGTCTTCTGTTTATAAGGTAAAGGTTGACATGCCCCTTGGGGACAGGAGTATCATATAGTAAAGGGGGTGCAAGATTATGTTAAGAAATGATATTCAAAGAATAACAGGTTTAACTCGAAAAGCACTAGAATACTATGAAGAAAAAGGTTTTATTCATCCTCGAAGACTAGAAAATGGGTATAGGGAATATTCGGAAAAGGATGTGGAGATTCTGAATAAGATTGCCTTGTTTAAAAAATTAGGGCTAAGCATAACAGAAATAAAGGACTGTCTGAAGTCAGATGGGGCTACTGCATCTAGTATTCTCAGAAGAAAAGAGCAAGAGCTAGAAAGTGATGAGAAACGGAAAGTAGTGTTTGATCTCTATATAAAAGGTGCAGACACGGATCTGATCAATGAAAAACTTGCGGTCATCGAAGCTGAGGACTCCATTTATAAGAGACTCGAAAGAGCATTTCCAGGATACTTGGGGCAATGCTTATTTGCTGCCTATCAACCTTTTTTACAGGAGCCCTTGTCAAAAGATGGAGAAGAAGCATTTAAGAAGTATATTCAATATTTAGATAGCCTTCCAACCTTTGAGTTAAGCAGAGAAGAACAGGATTATGTTGATGAACTGAGTTCTAGTTTTAATATGAAGACCTTAAAAGAGGTTAATGAAGCTAAGATAGCTGCGGTAGAAAGTTATGAAAAGTGGCATAATGAAAATAAGGACACAATTTCTATTTATGATCGCTATTTGAACAGTGATGATTACAAAACAAGTCCAATGAAACACATTCAAGATCAACTGAAAACATTTTTGGTTGACCATCACTACTATGAACTCGCTATTCCGCTGATTAGACAATTTAGTAAGAGTTACGATCATTATTATAAAAAACTAACGGAGGCAAGTAACTATTACTTAAAACAAAAAGGAGATGCTCCACAATAAATGGAAGATAACTATACTTCATAATATTTAACGACTAATAGATAGAGTGAGGGATGACTTACCCTTGCTCTATTTTTCGGTTCCTTTAATTGTGCTTTTCCCTACATAGGTGTATAATGTGTCCTTAGATAAACAAAATAGGAGTTTACTATGGAATTAAAAGATTTTACAGAAAAAGAACAAGAACAAATCAAGCAAGGTTTGAGCACAGCTGAGATTTCTGATAAAGAAGCGGCGAAGAAGTTGCTTGCTCTTGTACCGCAAGAATGGATCAAACGCATTCCATTCTTTGTCAGAGGGCATGCGACGACCAAGACAGTTGAGCGTGTAGCCAAACAATACCCTGAACTTTATGCCGTGGCGAAACGTCAAGGAGACCTTCCTGAAAAAGAAGGAGAAGAGCTCCGCATGATTATGACAGCCATCTTTGAAGAAAAGATGAACAAACACAAGATTAAATAAGATTCATTATCATTGAAGAGCTGGACAGTTTGCCAGCTCTTTTTTGCTACTTATAAACTTTTCTCATTTCGTAAAAAATAGTTGGAGTAAAGTCAGTTTTAAACTATAATATAGGAGAAGGATTATCGATATGAAAAATTTATAGTACAAACATTTTAATCAATAGAGAAGGAACCATTTTATGAAACCATCTAAAAAAATCATGCTCCTTACTAGCTGTGCTTTGGCAATCTTTGCTTTAGCGGCTTGTGGTAGCAACCAAAAGCAATCCAAGGAAAAGCAGCAAAGTTCCACTGTGCAGAAATCTAGTTCAGATAAGGAGCGCTACAAGGGAACTTATAGCAACCTCAACAGCAAGGCAAGTGTCGAAGAAGTGCGGACTCTTTTGTCTGCTTATTTGGATCAGGACAGTGTTGACAAGTTTCTGGGTCTAGTAACGGATTACGATAGCATTGTAGGCTCTGTTGGCTTGACGGGTGACTTCAGTAAGTTCAAGAAAACAGACTACAATGTTGAGAAGATCAGTGACTTGTGGACCAAGAAAAAGGGCGATTTCGTCGGGACCAACTGCCGGATCAATAGTTATACTCTTCTGAAGAATCGCATCGAGATTCCTAAGATGAAAGCGGATAGTGAACTTTTATTTGTGGACAATGATGCCATTGACAAAGGAAAAGTCTTCGATGAGGCAGACAAGGAAGCCTTTAACATTCTGTATTCACGGGTTCCGACAGAGGCTACAACGGATGTAAAGGTCCATGCCAAGAAGATGGAAGAATATTTTTCTCATTTCAAGTTCAATGAAAATGCGCGCATGCTTTCTGTTATCGTTCATGATAACCTAGACGGAAATACCCTTTTTGTCGGTCACGTCGGTGTCTTGGTTCCTGCCAAGGACGGCTATCTCTTTGTTGAAAAGCTGACCTTTGAAGAGCCCTATCAAGCCATCAAGTTTGCGACCAAGGAAGATGTTTACAAATACTTGGAGACCAAATATCAAGACTACACAGGTGAAGGTCTGGCTAAGCCTTTTATCATGGATAATGAAAAATGGGTTGAGATGAAGTAAAGGATGAAAGACAGCGTGTTAGGATTTAGAAAGATAATGGAGTATGCTCCGATTCGATATGTGCTAGTTTTCCTGCTCGTTTTCACTGTTCTCCTTTTCCTGAGAAGAAGGGCAATCGTGAAACGTAGTGGAGGTCCCTTCTTTGCCCCCTTCCATATTAGCTATGGAATCTTCTATATCCATGTCGCACTGTGTTTCAGTCGGCGAATGATCCCACTGAAAGAGATCAAGCAAATCACCTATTCAATTTTTCGTGGACGATCTGGTGGTGGGGCTAGCTATGCTTTTTATATCGAGCTCAGAAATGGAAAGACTATTCCCTTCTTTTTTGGAAAAAGTAAGCGGAATGAAGAGCTAGTGGAGAAACTCAAACGAAATGCTGGCAGGTATGGGTTTAAGGTAGTTCATTTGCCATAGAATACAAACATATGTAGAAAAAAACGAGTATTATATCCTTAAAAACGAAGATGAGCAATTCTAGGAAAGAATATATTCATTTTCGGCCTTGTATCATAAAACGCAAAATTTATGGCTCTGTGTCATGACCCATGCCTGTATCAATTCCTTGTCTCAGATTTTAGTGAATGAAGAGGTATGGCTATCTATCGTCAGTAAAATTCTTATTATTAGTTTAGCAATCATGATTGCAAGAAAGAAGTATGTAACAGTAAAGGAGGAAAAATGAGAAAATTTATTTCAAAACCATCAGTCGCTGTCTGGTATGCCTTGACAGCCCTCCTTGCTACCTTTCTAGTAGGGCAAGTGATCCTTTGGTTTTTCCCAGATGGGAGTAGTATGGGTGCCTCGCTACTGTTTATCCTAATGAACTTGATTCCCATGATTGTGGCGGCTGTCTTTTCTCTTGTGTTGAGGGAAGTTAAATCCTTGGGTGAATTTTTCAAAAAGGTCTTTCTTCAAAAAGAAAGTTCCCTGTCCTGGATCCTAGCATTCTTCATCCCCGTCATCTATTATGGGATTTCCATCCTGCTTATGAACGTTCGCTATACTGGGAACTCCCTCTTGGCCTTCCTCCTATATTTCCCATGGACCTTATTATATGGCGGTCTGGAAGAAGTCGGGTGGCGTTGGTTTTTACAAGATCATCTTTCCTTTAGTAAGCACTTTATACCTAAAATGATGGTTCTTTCCATTGTCTGGTTCCTCTGGCATATCCCTATTTATCAACTCCCTTGGATTACAGCAGGTTCGTCCAACTATCTAATCTTTTACCTGATGATTTTAGGGAATACCTTCCTATTTGGAGCTCTCAAGGAGTATTCCAAAGGAGCTGTTCCTTGTATCCTTGCCCATATGCTGATTGATAGTCTAGCTGTCCTTATGCTGGTACAGAGCTCTCTTCCACAGATTATTCTTCTGGTTATTTTCGAAATCCTATTAGCCTCTTGGTTAGTAGCTATACGAAAATCATAAAAATAGAGTTGTACCTCTTTCGGTGGGAGTCTGTCATTTTTACCCTTTAGGACTTCAATGTAGAGTCCATAAAATGGTATAATCAGTTTAACGAAGAACCTAGAGATAGGATCAAATTATCAACACAGTGTCATTCTTTTCAATTATGGGAGAGGGGGAAAGACCATGCAAAAAACCTTTCAGTTGTTGCGAAGAGGAGATATAGAGGGAGTCCGTCAGATATTGGATAAAAAGCCTGAAGAAGTCAATGCTGTTTCGGGTGACAAACCTAAAAGAGATCAGGGACAGTCGCTCCTTCAAGTCGCCATCAAATCGGGACATTTAGATATTGCAGACTTACTCATTGATAAAGGAGCAGATCTTAACTTTATTGAAGAGCCGATAGAGCTGAATCCATTTTGTCAACCGGTCATCCAAACAGCGGGTGGACGAGCTGTATTTGACTGCAGGCGCTTGATCAAACGTTGGAATGGCCAATATGAGATGTATTCGTCTAAGGAAAAAGCTGACAAGTCTTTCAAGGTTTTTGAGAAAATGTTGGAACTTGGGGCCGATATCTCTCAGAAGGACAGCCATGGTGGGACTTTGTTGCAAACTATTTTAATTGAAACCAAGGAAGTGCTGCCATCTTATTATTGGAAAACAAAAGAAACAAGCGATAATGTCCTCATAACGGATGAATTACGTCATGATTTAAATCGTATTTATGATCTATTAATTCGTTACGGTGTGACTGCGGACGAAATAGCGGTCTATCAGAAGATTCCTCTCAAAGAACTTTACCAAGACAGTCCGACCATGGAGTTCTTAAATCGGTTAGATCAAAGCAAATCTTGATAAACATTTGAACTACTAGTTAAAAGAGCCTCAGGGCTCTTTTAACTTTGTCTGACAGAGCTGGAAGTACTAGGAAAATGTTAGACCAGATTTTCTTAAAAAAATGGATACAAATCCTAAATAAAATAGAGTATACTATTCTATGGAAGAACAAGATTTTTAAGTATCGAATCTAGGAGGGCAGTTTATGTCTCAAGAAACTTTCATCATGGCGATTGACCAGGGAACCACTAGTTCGAGGGCTATCATTTTTAATAAAAAAGGCGAGCAAGTTAGCTCTACTCAAAAGGAATTCACTCAGATTTTTCCGCAGGCTGGTTGGGTGGAGCACAATGCCAATGAGATTTGGAACTCGGTTCAGTCGGTGATCGCTGAGGTCTTTATTGAAAGTGGCATTAAGCCTAATCAAATCGAGGCGATCGGCATTACCAATCAACGGGAGACGACAGTTGTTTGGGATAAGAACACGGGGCTTCCTATTTACAATGCTATTGTCTGGCAATCTCGTCAAACTGCCCCACTAGCTGAAGAGCTCAAAAACAAAGGCTATGTAGAAACCTTCCACCAAAAGACAGGTCTAGTTATCGATGCCTACTTTTCAGCAACTAAAGTTCGTTGGATTTTGGACCATATTGATGGTGCGCAAGAGCGTGCGGAGAAGGGCGAATTACTTTTTGGAACCATTGATACTTGGTTGGTCTGGAAGCTGACGGATGGAGCTGCCCACGTGACAGACTATTCCAATGCAGCCCGTACCATGCTTTACAATATCAAGGAACTGAAATGGGACGATGAAATCTTAGACATTCTCAACATTCCTAAGGTAATGCTTCCTGAGGTGCGTTCAAACTCTGAAATCTATGGTAAGACAGCTCCTTTCCATTTCTACGGTGGACAAGTGCCGATTGCAGGGATGGCGGGAGATCAGCAAGCTGCTCTCTTTGGCCAATTGGCCTTTGAACCTGGTATGGTCAAAAATACCTATGGAACTGGATCCTTCATCATTATGAATACGGGTGAGGAGATGCAGCTATCAGAAAATAACTTGCTGACGACGATTGGTTATGGGATCAATGGCAAGGTCTACTATGCACTAGAAGGATCGATCTTTATCGCCGGAAGTGCCATTCAGTGGCTCCGAGATGGCCTGCGTATGATCGATCATTCACCTGAATCCGAGGCCTATGCTCTGAAGTCACAGAACCAGGATGAAATTTATGTGGTCCCTGCCTTTACGGGTCTTGGAGCACCATACTGGAATCAAGAGGCGCGTGGTTCTGTCTTTGGGCTTACCAGGGGAACGACCAAGGAAGACTTTATCAAGGCAACCCTTCAATCCATTGCCTATCAAGTACGCGATATCATCGACACCATGCAGGTAGATGCAAAAACTCCTATCCCTGTCTTAAAAGTAGATGGAGGAGCAGCGAAAAATGATTATTTAATGCAGTTTCAGGCAGATATTCTTGGAATTGCGATTGCCCGTGCGAAAAACTTAGAAACAACTGCCTTAGGAGCAGCCTTCCTAGCAGGTCTGACCGTAGGTTATTGGAAGGACTTGGAAGAATTAAAATCTCTTCATGGAGCAGCTCAAATCTTTGAACCAAAGATGGATGAAGCTCGTAAAGAGAAATTGTACAAGGGCTGGAAGAAAGCAGTCAAAGCCACTCAAGTATTTGCAGAGTTTGATGACTAAAGGGATCAATTAAACGAATAGTTTA